>JAKUQR010000011.1 GCA_022450155.1 Gammaproteobacteria bacterium
GGTTTGATCAACACTATGATGATTTTGCCTATATCGACCGGATCGTCGTTCGAGACCGTTCTCGAGGTCAGGGCCTGGGCACAATCCTATACGAGGACCTATTTGCATGGGCCATTAGCCAACAGATCGGAAACATTGTCTGTGAATACAATGTCGAACCTCTGAACGAAGCCTCGCGGAAGTTTCACAATACGCTGGGCTTCCAGGAAGTCTCGCTCGAGAGGATCGGTCAGGCGAAACGGGTATCCATGCAGTTAAGGGTGCTGACAGTTTGACGCGTTGCCTGGATCTAGTCGGGCGGTTGTGTTATTCGTTGCGCAGGAATGAGTCCGGGTCTTCAGGCAGGATCTGCCCGCCATCGACCACAATTGCCTGGCCGGTAACAAACTTGGCCTGGTCGGAAGCGAGGTACACCATCGCGTAGCCGATGTCGGCGGTATCACCGAGATCACCAACCGGGATCACCTTAGCGACTTCCTTGGCACCGTCCTCACCGTAGAGTTCTTTGAGGCTGTCGGTCAGAATATTGCCGGGACTGACCGCGTTGACTGTAATGCCGTCTTTGGCCAGTTCCAGTGACGCTGCCTTGATGAATGCATTCACACCACCTTTGCTGGCGGAGTAGGCTGCAAGTCGGGCTTGAGCCACGTTAGGACCAGTGATCGAGGAGGTGAAGAGAATCCGACCCCACTGCTGTTGTCGCATGATCGGAATACAGGGTTTTGTCAGCAGGAAGCACGATCTCAGATTGGTGTTTAGGGTGTCGTCCCAGACCTCGGTGGGCATCTCCTCCATCAGTAGATCCGGATATATACCCGCGTTGTGGCACATGATGTCCAGTTGACCATAAGCACCGACAACGTGTTCAATGAGTGCCCGGCAATCATCTTCCTCGCGAATGTCCGCCTGAAAGAACTCAGATCGGCCGCCGCTGTTGTTGATTGACTGAACCACCGTATTACCATCGTCCTTGGAGCGGGCAGCGCAGATCACGGTTGCGCCCTCGTCAGCGAACACCCGGGCGATGCCCGCTCCGATGCCACGGCTTGCACCTGTGACCACTGCGATCTTGCCTGCAATCGATATACCCATCTGAATCAACTCCGTTGATCGTATTGTGTTAAGGAAAGCCCCTGTCTCTTTGTCTCATTGGCTTGGTTGTTATAGCACGGTAGTCGACGAAGACATGTTATGACCATTAATCGAGTTCGATGTCTGATTCCAAGCATTGGACTACAAACCCCACCGGTACCTCCAGTTCAGATGCGATATGGTTTAGCAGATCTCTTTCAGCATCCGAGATCGGCTGTTCAGTAGCAGCAACGACACACAGGTCGCGCAGTACCTGCATGCGTTGGGTATGACTGGCTCGAATTTTGACTTCAGCGGTTCTGCGCGGCAGATCTTCTTTAAGCCGGTCAGAGTCTAGTGTGTCGAGCGAGTAAGCCTCACCCAGGTAACGCTTTAGAGTGTCGCGTTCTTTTTTGCTGATGCCCTCATAGGTGTTAGCAATGACAACCGCAGCAGCAAGAAAAAGATCGCGCATCGCGCGGCTGCTGTCTGTCTTACCTTGCAGGTAATCCGGCTCCATCAGGCTCATGACCTGATGTACTTGGTCTTCCAGTGTTGATTTATCTATACCAGTGGCCGCCATCAGGTCAGATTCATGAAAAAGCTTCAGTGCCTTGACTCGTAAGGGACTGAACGGATGGGTTGAGAACCAGTCCTGTTTAGGTGCACCTTGGCCCGGTTTGTCATCATATGCCAGCATGTCATCGACCTGGGCGAGAAACTCGTGGAGTTCAAACCGCACGACCCGCTCGTCGGTAATGCCAGACGCCAGCTTAAACAGTGCCCGCGCAACACTTTCCAGGTCCTGGGCGCAAAAGGCCCCGGCTCTGTCAGCGGAGATCTCGGCGTAACGGGACCAGGCAAACAAATCAAGCGCCAGATCGGCTGGTGGCGGTTGTCGTCCCCTGAGTAGATAGCCGATCGGAATCTTATGATGGTCATAAACATGGTGGCCGAGCTCATGTCCCATGACAAACAGCAGTTCTGAGTCACTGAAGGCTTCCAGCAGACTGGATGAGAACATGATAAAGACCCGGCCTTCCTCAGGCTTAAAGCAGGCTGCGTTGAATTGTGGACTCGCATAGGCATAGAGCTCTAGCGGGCTATCGATACCGAGCCGTTCAACACAACGGTCGGCTTTTTGGTGCACCCCCGCAGCCATGCCAGGGCTGAGTCGAACTGATGTGGCCAGTAGATGGCGGCGGGTGGCGGACTGTTTGCCTTTTTCCGATTTGCGTTTTATCGACCGATTGAGTCGCTTGATTTCCTGTCGGGCGAGCAGGGTCTTACTGAGTTTCAGATCGTTGGTACAGCGTATTGCGTCAGCCGTCATGATTGATCCCGTGATCTGTCTAAATGTGGATCTATAGTGCGTGAGTGTTGATTATCGTTCAGTATCACCAAGCGCATCCTTAAAATGAAGTCTGCACATCGAAACATAGCGCTCGTTGCCGCCGATTTGTATCTGCTCACCTGCGTGAATCGGTTTGCCGTCGTTGTCCAGTCGCACAGTCATAATGGCTTTGCGGCCACAGTGGCACACGGTCTTGATTTCCCTGAGTTCATCGGCGAGAGCCAGAAGTTGTTGGCTGCCCTCGAACAGTTCGCCACGAAAGTCAGTACGCAGGCCGTACGTCAGCACCGGAATGTTGAGCCGGTCGACAACATCAGTCAGTTGTCTGACCTGATCGATGCTCAAGAACTGCGCTTCGTCGACCAGAACACAATCTAGACGATCCTGATCCACCCGATCGTAAATCATCTGCAGTAAATCGTCGCCGCGGCCAAATTCGACAGCTTCGGCCTCAAGACCGATTCGGGAGCGGATGCGACTGGTTCTTTCACGCTCGTCGATCCGTGGTTTGAGCACCAGTGTCTCCATGCCGCGTTCGGCATAATTGTGGCTGGATTGCAGCAGAGTCGTAGTCTTGCCGGCATTCATCGCTGAAAAATAAAAATAGAGTTTAGCCATGGGTCAGCTACCGAGATTGTGTTTAAGGCAGTCCTTCAATGATACCGTGCGCGTGAAGCTGACCAGATGTCGACAACTGTTTGACCGGTTAGTTCATCAGGCCGCCGCTGGCGACCAGCACCTCACCCGTGATGAAATCGGATTCAGGTATGCACAGCAGATAAACCGCATTCGCTGCATCCTCCGGTTGGCCCAGGCGCCCAAGTGCCGCCATCTCCTTCGCCGATTCTCGTTGTGCTGCGGTAAGGCCAACCGGATGGTCGCGGTCCTTGATCGTAACGCGGTTGGGCTGATCTTCGAATGGTTGAATCAGGCGGGTGTCGATATAACCGAAGGCGACACAGTTGACAGTGACATGATAACGACCCCATTCACGGGCCAGTGTTTTCGTCATGCCAACAACCGCAGCCTTTGCGGTGGAATAAGCCAGCTGTGTTGCTGCACCGTAGACACCCGAAATCGATGAAATGTTGACAACCTTGCGTAGCCTGTCCGGTGGATCGACACTCGCCTGCTGGCGGAAGTGGTGCCCGGCTTCGCGCAACAGTCGGAACGGGCCCGTCGCATGAACGTCCAGCATGGCATGCCACTGTTCGTCGGTGTGTTTGATTGCTGCTGAATTCCAGATGTAGCCGGCGTTGTTGACGACGATATGGAGATTGCCATAACGGTCGAGTGCGGTGGAGACAAGAGCCTCAGCTGTTGCTTGCTGGGTGATGTCGCCAGGCAGGGCGTGGACCGTTAGTCCCTGTTGTGCCAGCTTGTCCACTTCCTCAGCAAGTGGGGCTGCATCCAGGTCGTTGGCAATCACCTGTGCGCCTTCACTCGCCAGCTTTTTTACAATGGACCGGCCAATTCCCCGTGCTGCTCCCGTGACGATAGCGACGCGCCCTTCTAGTTTTAGCGATTGGGCTGTCATCACGAATGAAAATTGCGGGTCAGAATCCAAGTTTCCTGGCTACTGTAGCCGATAAGGCGAAAACGTTGTGGCGTCATCGATGCAGGTTTGTCTGGGCATATCATACAGTCACCGCGTTTCACTCTAGTCTGCCAGTCCGCGTACGAATCGGTGGGAGAGAATATGTGGGGTCGATGTGTGGTTGTGGTCTGGGACTCAACGGCCAGTGATGATAAGTATCGACATCACCAGGCATGACCTTTTGATCAGAGACCACCCTGATCCAGTCCCAGAAGTGTCCAAGGCCGATACTGCATTGTTTGGGCGCGACCACTGGCTTGAAGACAGCATAGCCCTGATCCAGCAGGTGTTCGCGTGCGGCAGGATCACCGGGGCTGAAACGTTGTGTTTGCTCTGAGGCAGCCGTTTCGCTATTCATCGGTTGTTGGTGGCGATGGTTAACTACACCTGCCGTTGCTCGGTTATTCGTACCCAGGTGGCGGCTGAAAGCCACCGATCACATCTTCCATCAGCTGTGCAAACTGGAGTGCCGTGTTGTCTTCCAGGTAGGGCGCAATCAGCTGTAAACCGCAGGGCAGGCCGCAGCGGGTCAGTCCCGCCGGTACAACGGTAGATGGCAGATAAACCACGCTGGACAGCCCCGCCCAGAAGAGCTGGTCCACAACAAGCTCCTGATGTCCGTTTATGTCGATGGTTCGGTCGGGTCGCTCACCCATGTGATCGTGTACGAAGGCAGTAGATGCTGCGGTCGGACACAGCAGAAGATCATAGTGTTCAAAAAATGCCCGCCAGCGCAGGCGCATCTGTTCCCGCTCATCGTGCAGTGCCCACCAGTCGCGATGGCGTATCGTGATGCCCTGATCAAGATAGGCCCGGTAGCGGGTGTCATCAGGCTTTCGTGCAGCAGCGCTTTGAAGATGAAATTCATACTCCTCATCGGTATATCCAGCGCTGGTGGTGGCCCGAAGCAACAGTAGGTAGACCTCCTGGTATCGACGCCAGTCAAAACCCGGGTCGGCCGCATAGTCGATCTGCACACCCGCTTTTCCCAGAGCGGCGACCGTGTCCAGTAGCTGTTCAGTCAGCTCTTCATCCTGCGCGCACACAGGACTTTCCATCAGAACCCCGACCTTGAATTCACTAAGATTGTTCTTGCGCGGTGGCGGAAGTTGAAACTGCCAGGCCTTTTTGAGTTCGCCCGTCGGCCCCGCCACAATATCCAGCGCCAGTTTTAGATCGCTGGCGCTTCGTGCCAAGGGGCCGCCCACGGAAATATCGTGGTAGGCAGAGTCTCCGGGCAGCAGGTGGCCCTGAAGCGGTACGATACCCATGGTCGGTTTGTGGCCATAAACACCGCAAAAGTGTGCAGGATTGCGGATTGAGGCACCAATGTCGCTGCCGATCTCCAGGCTGGCCATACCGGTGGCCAATGCAGCAGCCGCGCCGCCTGATGAACCGCCGGGCGTACGCGTCGGATCCCAGGGGTTGTTGGTGGTGCCATAGATCGCGTTAAATGACTGCCAGTCGGAAAGTTTGTGCGGAATATTGCTCTTGCCATAGATAATCGCCCCCGCGTCCAGCAGTCTCTGCACAGCGACCGCGTTAACTTCGGGATAATTGTCCATCAGTTCAGGTATTCCCCAGGTCGACGGTGAACCGATCCAGTCGTAACTGTCTTTGATGGTCATAGGCACACCGTGTAACGGGCCGGTTGTTTTGCCCAGGGCCGCGGCTTCGTCAGCGGCCTGTGCCTGTTCATAGGCATGATCAATTTGCGTGAATATGACAGCGTTGATCACCGGGTTATGCTGTCGGTAGCGTTGCAGGTGCAGTTCGAGCAGTTCCACTGCACTGATTTCCTTGCGCTTTACCTGTTGTGCAAGTTTGATTGCCGGGGTTAATGTAATCTCGGTCATGGGTTCTTTTGGATGGTTGAAACTGATACCTTCGCAGTGTGACTTTGGTTCGAAACATTATACCGGCCGATCAGCTTGCCATGAGCGACAGACCAGTAGCCGTTGTTTGTCCCCGCGCTATAGAATTGTGAAGCCGGTAACGGCCATTATTGATCAGGCGACATATCCATGAATCTAGATGCGGGGAATGGAAGGCTCTTCACTGTTGATCCGCTGACTAGTGCGTCTTTCGGTGGGCGGATCAGCTTTGCCGGGACTTCCCCCCTTGATTCAGCCGTGTGTGCCCTCGAATCCTCTCCTGCTTTACTTGTACAGGCTTTTTACGGTACGGGTGGCCTGCTCCACTTGCCCGGACTTGATGATATTCACACGGAACCCGGATTACTCACACGCTTGAGCCGGCTTTTCGGTCCGGAGGTTGAGAATTACGAACAAACCTTAACCGAGCAGAAGAAGATTCATCCTGAATTTCCGGAGATTCTTCAGATCACGAATATGCCGCCCAGTTGCCAGATGCCACCGGCGCAGCCTGACCCACCACTGACACCGGCAGGTGGGCTGCCGGTCAGTTTTCCACAGCGCCGTGGATGGCACACAGATCAGAGTTTTCGTCGTCCGCCGCCCGATATTTCCCTGTTTTATGCTGTGCTCCCGTCGCCACCTGGCCAGGGCCAGACGCTCTATGCCGACGCGGCGAGCGCTTACGATGCATTATCAGTTGATCTCAAAAGTACGGTTGAGGGGTTGCAGGGCATTCATGCAATACCCGGCATCGGGCGAGCCGAGTACGCTGTCAAAGCCGGTGAGACACCAAAACCTTTACTCCCGCACCAAAGGCCACAACGCCAGCCCGTGGTACGGACGCATCCGGTGACAGGCAGACGATCACTTTATCTGTGTGAAGCAGGACAGATGGACTGGATCGATGGGCCTTTCGTCGGTATGGAACCGGGCCCTGAGGGTGACGGTGCAGCGCTGCTTTACGAACTGATGATGCATATGACTCAGCCGGAATTCACCTACGTTCACGAATGGAGTCAGGGCGATCTTCTGATCTGGGACAACCGTAACTTGCTGCATTGCGCGACCTGGTACGATGCACAGAACCACCAAAGACTGATGTGGCGCACTACAACGCGCGGCAATCCGGGTGAGTTGTATTCAGGGGAAGACCGCAGTTGGCTGCCCGAAGACGATGCCCGGCCGATGGCCGGTCTTGATAGCGACTGATTACTTGCAGGTTCCGGACAGGAGCGGTACGAAGCGCACGGCCTCAGCAGTCTCACTGGAAATCAAGCCGTTTTGGTTTCGTAGCGTGGTCAATTGCTGATCTCCAGGTCCACCAATCGGCGCAATCAGGCAGGTGTCGGGTTTAAGAAGACGGAAGAGCGGTTTGGGCAGGTTGTCACTGGCCGCGGTGACAATGATTGCATCGAATGTCTCTTGTCCTGGCCATCCGATTGTGCCGTCACCGTGTTGCAGTGTGACATTGTTAATGCACAGCGATTCCAGGTTCTTTTCCGCTCTCTGTAAAAGCGAGAGGATTCGCTCTACCGAGTAGACCCTATCGAATAGATGGGACAGGATAGCGGTCTGATAGCCGCATCCAGTGCCGATTTCCAGGACCCGCTGGTTCTTCTTTGCGGCCGTCAGGACCATCTCGCTCATAAGACCAACAACATACGGCTGCGAAATAGTCTGTGCGTGGCCGATTGGCAGGGCCGTATCGACGTAGGCGCTGTCAATCTGGTCTGGATCCAGGAACAAGTGCCGCGGTACGGCCTCTAGTGCATTCAGCACAGCCAGGTTTCGGATACCTTTGTTCTTTAGTTGTTCGACCAGCTTGGTTCTGGCCCGGCTGCTGCCACGTGTCTCGAACTGTTTTGAGGTTCGTTGGCTAGAGTTTGGTGGGGTTGGGTGCATCACCGTAAACTTCGACTGGGTCAAATACTTTCTCGGTTTCGGTGAACTCCAGTTCAAGGCCCTCTGTGCGTGCAGCCGAGTCGCCAAAAGGGATTGTGCGGTAGAAACAGGAGCGGTAGCCGACATGACAGCTGGCACCACCCTGTACGTCCACCTGCAGCCACACGCAGTCCTGGTCGTCGTCAATGCGGATTTCCTTGACGATCTGAACCAGGCCGCTGGTCTGTCCCTTGTGCCAAAGGGCCTTTCGGCTGCGAGAATAGTAGACCGCTTCTCCAAGTTCTATCGTACGGGCGAAAGCTTCACGGTTCATGTAGGCATGCATCAGGACTTCCCCGCTAGTGAAGTCGGTGGTCACTACGGGAATCAGGCTGTTGGCATCGAACTTTGGTGCAAGGCTGGTTGACTCTTCCACCTGTTCGATACTCGTTCGAGCCGTAAAAATGGTGCCATCGTCCATGGGTTCAGTCTCCGCCACTTGAATTTTACCGCAATCGGCCCTATCTTCCCTGCCGCATTAGAAAGTTATGCCGGGTTCACGCAATGGCGATCCCCTGTGGAGTATCCATTTGACTGAAGATGTCATAATACTGTTGTCGGTAATTTGACGTCAGATGGAGCTGTTTTCGGTCTATCTTCAATAAATTCTGAAAATAACGGTGTGGCAGGTAAATGGCATTCATAGACAAGATCAACGAATACAAGGATAACATCGAGGCTCTTCGGGCTATCGACAGTATGGAGGTTTATCGTTGGATGATATCGCTCGGGCAGAAACTGACCGATGACCGACTCAGCACAAACAGGTGTTTACCCAAAAACCAGGTAAGTTACTGTCAGTTCGAGCTGTATGTGGACTGGGAAGACGACAGATTTAAGGCCTACAGTGATGCCCTGATAGCGGGTGGATATGCGTACATGCTGCTTGATATCTTCAACTCTTCACCGGTCGATGAGGCCCGTCAGATTACCACCGAGCATTTCCGTGCGATCAAAATGGATGAACTGCTTTCTATGAACCGCACCAACGGGTTTTACCAGATGATCGAGATGATGCAGACCAGGTTGCAGGCCGTTTGACTGTTAAACGCCAAAGGCCTCGATGTACGGGGTTGTTTGTCAATTTTCTTCCGGCAACGTTCGTTCAGAGGGACCTGTGAAAAAATATTTGATACAGGGACAATTACCTTGTAGAAAACGGTGTTGAACCAACTACTGATGCTACCTGAGAATAGCGAACGGTCAGTTGGTGTGTCGCCTACTGTAGCCCAGGTTCATTTGTGTCGGCTAAGCGCCCAGCTGAATGAAACAACCCGATGCTGGAGCAGAAGGAGATAGATCATGGTTCAATATGTTTGTGATCAGTGCGGTATGGGTGTGACCGGAATGAAATGTGCAAAGTGCGGTGAGGAACTAGTACACGATCACATCACAACCGATGACGGAAAAACCGTTGCTGTGGCCAAGTGTCCGGCTGGCTGTGGAAAGATCAAATCGCCAATGTGCTGTGGAGAAGACATGAGCTGTAGCGTATAAATTCTGATCTGTCTTGACCAGAGGCGGGGACTTTAATCGTGGTGATGCCTTATGAGTCAGCTCTCTCTACAGTTGTGTGAATGATTGCCCCGCCTTTCAGGCGGGGTTTTCTTTATCAGTGATTTAGCTCTACTGCCAGTTGATTTTAGACTCTATAGACGTGTTAATTGGGTTATGGCAGGTCGCGATTCGATCGGTTTCCCCGCAGGACCTCGCCGGGGTAGCAGCCGGTCGACTCACCATCAAGCAATGTTGTTACGCCGTTCACCACTGTAGCGGCTATACCGTCGGCTTTCTGGACCAGACGTCGTGATCCTCCAGGTAAGTCTGATTCGACAGTGGGTAGCCGGGGCTTGATGGTTGCCTCATCAAAGACGACGACATCGGCGCGATAGCCGAGTCGCAGCAGTCCGCGGTCGGTGAGTTCAAATGCCGAAGCGTTATCAAAGGTCACCATGCGCACAGCTTCCTCTAACGTAAACATTTTTCGGTTTCGTACCCAGTAGCTCAACAGGTGGGTTTGTAAAGAGGACCCCATTTCCTGACAAACGTGGGCACCGGAATCTGAAAACGTAGCCAGTGTTCGGGGATGGCGGAGCATGCCCAGCACATCTTCTGGTGTTTCATTAACCAGAGGTTGTACAAACAACTGGTTCTCATTCTCTATCATCAGGTCAAGCATGACCTCGACTGGATGCTGGTCCCGTATCCTGGACAACTCATCGACACTCGGGTCATCCCAATCCACGCCCTTGAGGGCATACAGGTTGGTATAGTCGGGTTTCTTGGGGTCTGTGGTCGCTGCCCCACCCCCCTGGAAGGTGTTGTCCCGCGGCTTCATCCCGGCTTCGTCCGCAACCAGAGCACGTCGGGTGTCTGGGTCAGCGAAGCGCTGTTGCTGTTCCCGGATAGGGAGTTCCCGCAGTTCACGCCAGGTTGGCAGATTATCAAACGGCAGATACGACTTGATCGAAAACAGGGCGATAATCGGGCGTGTCGTTGTCTGACCGAACACACGCCCACCGGCGTCGGCAGTATCGTCCAGATACTGCATCTGGGATTGCCAGGGAAATGGATCCGCACCTTGCCGAGTCGAGAGGGTGCCAAACATGACTGGCCGACCACTGTCTACCGCGATCTTCTGCAGGCGGTTCAGGAACGTCTTATGGGCCTCACCGCTGGACACATCTGGCCCGATCTGGAATATGCCGCGATTTTGTTGGGCCATCACATCAACCAGGTAATCGATTTCACTCCAGTCGGCAATACGGCTGGCGATGGGGGATCCGTCGGGTGTGACGTGGGTTGACGCCCGTGATGTGCTCAGTCCCAGCGCACCGGCGCCCAGGGCTTCAGAAACTGAGTCGCCCATGTGTTTCAAATCATCTTCGTTGGCAGTTTCGGTCAGCGCACGGTCGCCCATGGTGTACATGCGTAGCGCAGAGTGTCCGAGAAAAGCGCCATAATTGATGGCTTTAGGCAGTTTTTCCACGTTATCCAGGTATTGAGGAAAGGTCTCCCAGGTCCAGTTGATCCCGGCCATCATCGCTTCGACAGGTATGTCTTCAACCGCCTCCAGGCAACGCGCCAACCACTCCTGTTGCTCGGGCCGACACGGTGCCAGTGCAAAGCCGCAGTTGCCCATGACCACGCTGGTCACACCGTGCCAGCAGGAGCAACTGCCCAAAGGATCCCAGGCAACCTGGGCATCCATATGGGTGTGCCCGTCGATGAATCCTGGGGCAACCACCTTGCCCTCGGCATCAATAACCTCGGTCGCACTGTTGCGAATGCGGCCCACTTCGACGATCTTGCCGTCCTGAATGCCGATGTCTGCCCGGTATCGTGGTCCACCAGACCCGTCTACGATGATTCCGTTTTTGATTGCCAGGTCGAGCCCCATGAATTTTCTCCATTGGTTTCGGGTGAGCTGATTCGTCTGATCGCAGCTTTATGATCTGTTGAGCATAGGTGACGCTCGAGGGTGTTTCAACCCTGACCGGCCGATAGTCAGTATCTTCATCGACAGTCGGGTTTCTAATTATTGCTTGAGTATTACCACTGTAATCGGTATAAGGCTCAGTTCCCCTGAATTTATCAGTTGGACCAAAGAGAGTGTGTCATTGTTAACTAGAAGTAATCAGGAGTGTGTTGTGGAGAGAAGTCGTTTTGTGTCAGGTCGAAAAAAGAGCAGCAAATTCATGGTCATTGGTCGCTTCACCAGCTTCCCCGTGACCTGGAGTGGAGTCAGGGAGCGGTGGTCTGAAATGTCTTCCATGCGCCGTGCTGTCGCAATGTCAGCAATGGCTGTGGTTGCGTTTGTAGTCGTCTTCTGAACGCTAGGTTCTATTCATTGCCCTGAGTAATTTTGTCGCGGGCAGGTCGACAGCGTAAAATGTTATACAGGCAGAACCCAGGTTCTGCCAGGGCACGGTTGTGACCTTAAGCCAATAGAGTACGCCTTATTGTGAGTCGAATTTGACGGGGTCCAGCAGGGCAGTGGGTTCGCCATTTTCGAGATACAGCCGCGGCAACCAGGTGTTCAGGTGATTCATCACACTGTAGACCATCCAGCCCGCTGCGCTCGCAACCTCATATAAGTTGTTTTCGCCGTCACGACTGATCACGGTGACCGTGTCGCCGACTGCAACTGCTGTGTCAGTGAGGTCCAGCAGGGAATGGTTGAGCGCTATTGTGCCGACGCCGGGACAATAGCGGTCCTGAACTTTGACCCGGTATTTGTTGGCGAGTTCACGTGGAATGGCGTCAAAGAACCCCATATGCATGGTGCCGATACGCATAGGATGTTGTGCAACAAAAGTGCCAAAATAGGTGACTGAATCACCTGCCTGGATATCTTTTACAAACTCGATTCGGCATTTGAGTTCAAGCACCTGCTTCAGCGCGAGGTTGACGTTGCGGTCATTGGCAAACGGGTGTACACCGTACAGGCACATCGCAGGGCGGACAATGTCGAGCCATGCCTCGGGCTGGTGAAATATCGCATTAGTGCTGGCCATGCTACGCAGCGGTACCTCTATACCCCGTCGTTCCACTTCTGAGGCGACCTCGTTGAATCGAGCCAGCATGTTCTGGTCTTCGTCTGGATGCTGCATGAAGCTGGAGAACAGTCCCGCGAGTTCGACATGAGGCAAATTGCAGACAGTCTCGATAAAGTTCGGTGCGGCCTCGTGGTGTACACCGACACGCCTCAGGCCTGTATCAACTTTGATGAATACACTGGCCCGGGTATTGTGCCGTTGTGCGGTATCGTTCAGCCGTTGGGCCATTTCCAGTGTAAAAACCGCTTGAGAGATACCGCGAGAGACCACCAGGTCATAGGCGGCATCACCAAACAAGGTGTCCATACACAACACCTTTGATTCCGGGAACTGTTGGCGAATCACGTCAGCTTCGTACAACTTAGCCACCAGGAACCATCGTACACCTTCGTCATATAGACACTGGGTCACTGGAACCAGCCCGTGGCCATAGGCATTGTTTTTCACCACCGGCATGACTTCGACACCCACCCGGGAACGTATGTTGGCAAGGTTGAAGCGCAGGCTATCCAGGTCCATTTCGAGCCAGCAGGGATAGCCCGCCATTGCGCGCTGAATTTGATCACGATCGGTTATCGGCAGCCACATGATGTATCCCCATCACGATCAGTCAGATAAAGCCAATGTACCACTGAAACAGGTTCGGGTTGGGTCGTCTCACTATCGCTTATTGACACAGTTTCTGTACTATGGAACCTAACTGTTCTGAAATTCTCCTCGGCAAGTGTCGTGGGTAGCGGATTTTCCCTGCCGAAGACAATAGACCTATAAAGCGTATGAAAAGATGATCCTGGACGAAAAAATTGCCCACGGCGATGTCATCGTGCTAGATGGCGCGACCGGTACCGAAATCGAACGTCTAGGTGCCAAGATGGACAGCGCAGCCTGGTGTGCTGTTGCCAACATGAACCATCCAGAGAAGGTCCGGCAAGTGCATGAGTCTTATATGCGTGCCGGCGCGGATGTAATCACGACCAATACGTTTGCAACCTGCCGTCATGTTCTGGCTGGTGCCGGGCTGGACAGCGATACCGTCGCGATAAATCAGCAGGCTGTAACGTTAGCCCGAAACGCCCGCGACACTGTCGCGCCAAGCCGGCCGGTGGCGATTGCCGGCAGCATGTCCAACACAGTGGCTTGGCAGCCAGGTTTTATCAGTCCCGACCCTCGGTTTATTCCTACCGAAAGACAGGAGATCGCAAACTACCGGGAGATGGCGAACACGCTGGCTGATTCAGGTGTCGACCTTCTAATCCTCGAAATGATGCTCGATATCGAGCACGCGAGTCGTGCGCTGGAGGCGGCCGTTGAGACCGGCTTACCGGTTTGGGTGGGTGTCAGCTGCAGCCTTGAGGACAATGGTGCCGTAGTCGGGTGGGATCTGACCACGCAAGGGCGTATTGCTGCGGACCATGCACCACCGCTGCCGCTGCCATTGGATGAGATCATCGATGCGCTTCAAAATGTCGGGGGAGACGTCTTTGGGATCATGCACAGCACGCTTGGGGACACGACGCCCGGGCTGCAGGTGTTGTGTGATCGCTGGACCGGGCCGATCATGGCTTATCCGGAGACCATGCGGAGCGCTCAACCGCAAGCCGATCAGACTGACCGGTTGCCAACTCCCGGTTTTCTTGATATTGGCCGGGTCTCACCCGAGAGTTTTGCTGAGGCCTGTCGCGGCTGGGTCGAACAGGGCGTACAGATCATCGGTGGCTGTTGCGGTGCCACGATCGAACATATCCAGGCAATGGTTGGCCGGCTTCCAGCACAGGTTGGTGACCGTTTACCCGTCGGTTAATGCATAGTCGCCGACGGCAGCTTGGTGTGAAATCAGACCGTTGGCGAGGTCCCTTCTGACCAGTTGCCGGTCCCGCTGAGGTGCGGGTCCGAATCCACCACCGCCGGGGGTGTTGATGATCAGCCGATCGCCTGCAGGGATTTGTTGACAGCCCTTGCCTTGCAGTTCCCCGTTCTGTTTGAGTGCCACACGTCCTGCAGCACCGTCAGCGCCACCGGCCCGGCCGCGGGCCGGAAAATCGATCCGGTCAAATGCAGCCAGCAGTTCCATGTCCTGACCGATCGCATTTTCAATCTCGATGACCTGGCCGAGCCCGCCCCGGTAGCGGCCGCTGCCGCCCGAGTCGGGTAGGTATTCCTTGCGCCAGAATAGCAAAGGGGCAACCGATTCATTGATTTCAACCGGTGTACCGCGAACACCGGAAGGATAGGCGGTGGCAGAAAGACCATCGCTGACGGGGCGGCCACCTGTGCCACCATTGGTGACTGCCGTAATCGCGAAAATATCTGAGTTGTTTGCACCGCGATCGGTCTTGCCGCGAAACGTCAGATTCCACAGGCAGGATGCCCCTTCGGCGGGCACTTTTTCCGGTACTACCTGCGCCAGGCAGCCGAAAACCACATCTGGCAGCATCTGCCCGACGATATGGCGGGCATTGATTGCAGCCGGATAGGGCGCATTTAGTACTGATTTATCCGGCGCCCTGATACGAAACGGTGCCAGCGAGCCCGCATTGTTGGGCACCTCGGGTGAAATCACACAGGCGAGACCGAAACAGGTGTAGGCGGTGGTGTAAGCCATCGGCACGTTGATGCCGTGTACTGCCATACCTGAGGTACCGGCAAAATCAACAATCACCAACGCGTCGTCTATGGTCAGCGCTGCAACCAGATCCAGGGGCCCGTCAAAGCCGTCGATACGCATACTGTTGTGGTACACCCCGTTGGGCAGGTTAGCGATCTCGGCCTGAACAGCAGCGAGAGATTTGTCACAGATGAAGTCGGCCAGCGTATCCAGATCATCCAGTTCAAACTCATCCATCATTTCTACCAGGCGGCTGCAGCCCACATCATTGCAGGCCGCGAGGGAATAGACATCGCCTTCCGATTCCACCGGTTGGCGGGTATTGGACCGCACCATGGCCATCAGAGTCTCGTTGATCTTGCCTGCATCAGCCAGTTTAAGCATGGGGATGTAGATGCCTTCCATGTGTACGTCGGTGGCATCAGGGCCAGTACCTATTCCACCGATGTCCGTCAAGTGGGAGGTGCATGAAAAAAGTGCAACCAAATTACCATTTCGAAAACACGGCGTGGTCAGTACAAAGTCGTTTAGATGGCCAGTGCCCATCCACGGATCATTGGTGATGTAAATGTCACCTTCGACCATCGTTTCAAGTGGGAAATGATCAATAAAGTGATTTACCGACTCGGCCATAGAATTCACATGGCCGGGTGTGCCGGTGATGGCCTGTGCCAACATACGGCCGCGGGCGTCGAATACCCCAGCCGATAGATCGCCGCATTCGCGAACGATCGGACTGAAAGCGGTGCGCATCAGTGTCTGGGCCTGTTCTTCGACGACTGAAATCAATCGATTCCACATCACCTGCATTCGAATGGTGTCGAGGGTTCCGCTTTTGTTCATGGTTTTAATGTCCTGTGTCTCGTTCAACCACCAGGTGGCCACCGGCACTTACATTGAGATTAAATCCATCGGGGACGAAAGTCGAAGTTTGTGATTCGACGACAATCGCCGGACCTGTCAGAGTGGAGCCGGGCTGAAGGGTGCTCCTATTGTAGATCAGCGCATGTATGTGACTGTCTTGTTCAGCGTCAAACACCTGGCGTTCCCCAATGGCATCGGCTTGGAGCCGGGTGTTTCCCAATTTTCCAATAACAGGGCTCTGGGCAGGGGTTGAAATCGTGAGCACCCAGGTCAGCACCTCGATCTCTGCGTTGGGCAGTGTCCGTCTGAAAAGGGCAGCATACTGTTTATCAAAGTTCGACTTCAACGCCGCAATGGTCTGTTCGTCGAAAGTATCACCACTGATGGGTACGGAGATTTCATGACCCTGGCCGCGGTAACGCATGAATGCAGACCGTGCTTCAGTCAATGGACTATCGCCTGCGCCAGCTTGGACTACCGCCAGGGCTTCCTCCCGCATTTCATCGAAGATCCGGTTGATTGGTGTGCTGTCGAAATCGTCGAGGGACATATAAAGACTGCGTACAACTTCATACGAGATCGGTGCCTGCAGAAAACCGACGGCAGACCCGACACCGGCATTAGCCGGAATGATGAAGCAGTCTATACCCAGTTTGTCGACCAGCCTGGCGACATGCAGCGGCGCTGCACCGCCGAATGCAATCACAGTGTGTTCGGCCACATCGTGACCTTTTTCTACGGTGTGAACACGTACAGCGTTGGCCATGGTTTCGTCTACCATTTCATTGACCGCAAATGCCGACATCAGGGTAGTCAGCCCCTGCGATTCGCCGATATTTGTGTCCAGGGCTTTGGCAGCTGCGTCATAATTGAGAGAAAGTTTGCCGCCTGCAAACTGTGCAGTGTCGATTTTCCCGAGCACGATATCAGCGTCGGTAATCGTAGGGTGTGTGCCGCCCTGACCATAGGCCGCTGGCCCGGGATCTGCACCCGCGCTGTCTGGTCCTATCGTGACCCGTCCGGTACCGTCTATACGAGCAATAGAGCCACCCCCGGCACCGATCTCGACCATCTCAATAACAGGTATTCGAAGCGGTAAACCACTGCCTTTTCTGAAATGAGCCTGTCGGTCGACCTCAAATTCACGCGCTTTCCCCGGTTCGAAGTCTTCGATCAGGCTGATCTTTGCGGTTGTGCCACCCATGTCAAAGGCGATCACCCGGTTCAGTCCCAGTTCCACAGCAAGATTGCGGGCGAGAATCGCACCTCCCGCGGGGCCCGATTCAACCAGCCTGATCGGCTGTCGTTTTGCGGTTTCCAGCGTGGTCAAACCACCGCTCGAGGTCATCAGCAGTACCGGACAGGTCAGGCCGATTGCCTGGAGGCCGATTTCAAGGCGGGACAGGTATCCTTCCATCGCGGGCCGTACATAAGCATTAGCCGACGCGGTCGACAGCCGTTCATACTCACGAATCTCGGGACAGACTTCCGATGACAGAGTGATCGGGATATCCGGCATTAGGTCAGCCAGAGTGCGTGCGACGGTTTGCTCATGCACAGGGTTGGCATAGGCGTGGAGAAACCCGATTGCAATACTTTCAACGCCCGCTGCCGTCAGGTCGGGTACCAGTCCCGGTATGGCCGACTCGTCCAGTTCAAGAATCACCTGACCATTGATGTCAATCCGTTCAGAAAGACACAATCTCCTGTCTCTGGAGATCAGCGGCGTGACTTTTTCCAGAAAAACGTCGTACTGGTCGTAGCGGGTTTCGTAGCCGATCTCTAGAACGTCCCTAAACCCTTCAGTCGTGATCAATGCCGTAACGGCACCCTTGCGCTCGAGGATCGCATTTGTAGCAAGCGTTGTGCCGTGGAGTACAAGATCGACTGAAGTGGGATCAATACCTGCTGACGCGAAGACCTCTTTCGCACCGGCGATAACAGCTTCTTCCGGGGTAGAGGTCGTCGTCAGCACCTTGGCGGTAGTCTGAGTCTCGGGTGTCTCTAATACGATGTCTGTAAACGTCCCACCAACGTCTACGGCCAGTCGGATATCGATTTGTTTTTTGCTCACCTGCGGAAAGGCCTTGTCAAGCCAACTCTCGAGTTTCTGGACGTTTCATGCCAGCCAAAGGGCCTGATGGTAACAACTTTTGACGAGACCAGCCGGCGAGTCAGTATTCTGATGATAAGTGAGTCGGTCGGAATGTCGATCACCTACCGGTCCAGTCCGGGTGGGATGGTGTGGCCGGCGGCTTTGAGTTTGTGCAAAAGGCGGTCGAACAGGCACTGGAGTTCCACCCGGTCATCCTGATCTAGGCTGGGTCCTGGGTCTCGGGACTTGGCCGAGGCCAATACCCCTTGTCGTCGCAGCGTTTCTTTACGCAAGGCGAGGCCCAGCCCGAACTGCTGTTCATGGCGAATCAGTGGCAGGTAAATGTCGTACAGGTCTTCGGCGTCATCCGCCCGGTCCGCCATGAACATCTCGTACACTGATGCCAGTAGTGCGGGGAAGGCAAAACCAGTCATAACGCCATCTGCACCTCGGTGCAGTTCCTGTGGCATGTACAGGCCACCGTTGCCGGATAAGATGCTCACCCGCCGGACGCCTTCAGTTTCTGGTGCACGCCTTAGACTGCTGAGCTTGCGGTGTCCGGGGCAGTCTTCGTGTTTGAACATCTTGATCGAGGGAAAGTCAGTGATGAGCCGGTTGATCACGCCGACCGATAGGTAGACGGTGGTGGTCGGTGGGTAGTCCTGCAAACATACTGGAATTTCAGGTCCCAGCGCATGGATAACCTGGGAGAAATACCGGTAGACCTGTTCATCTGTTTTGAGCCCGGGGATTCCCGACACCATGACACCGGCTGCGCCGGAATTCATGGCTTCGCGTGACAGCACCACAAGATTGTCGACCCCAGGGTTGCTGACACCGACGATTACCGGTCGCTGGCCGTTAACACGCCGAAGTGCGCGGTGCATAAACTGGCTTTGTTCCTCGGAACTGAGCTTCGGTGCTTCACCCATGACGCCCAGCAGTGTCAGGCCATGTACGCCCTGGTCTAGGTAGAAGTCGATCAGATGATCGAGACTGGTGTAGTCCAGAGCGCCATTGTCACTAAAGGGTGTTGCACTGATGATGTACACACCATGGGCAGTCTCGTCGAGATATGGATTCGATCTTGTCACCGGCTAAATAATCCCGAGATTCAATCGCGCTTCATGTTGAGATCCTGCCACGCAGACCCTTCTGGATCTGTATCCGTGAGCAGGCCTCCATAAATCTCGGTCTCGAACCATTCGATGAATTCCGGGCTTCGGTTGACTTTCTAGAACTCCCAGGTTGGTCGGCCCATTCGGGTCTTCATGAGTCCGGCCTGGAGAAGGTTCATGCGCATATTGAGATGGGTAATGTCTACCAGCCCATGCTTGTGCTGATCGTAGGTGTCAAAAATATCGACCAGGCAGGTGTTGATCCACAGGGTGATGCGCCAGTACTCGTAGTCTTCGAGTTTATCTGTGGACCAGTTTTTCGCCAGGAACCGCGAGAACTCTTGGTCTTTGGCTGCGAGAAAGTATCGTTCGTAGAGCCGTGATGTCAGGCTGTGGCCAAACTGCGCTTTGGTGATCTTGGCATTCTGGCGGACCTGGATGGCAAGATAGACAACAGAGAAAAAAACGCCCAAGGCGGCAACAAACTGCGCCAGTACGATCAGTGTCCGTAGTGTCATATGGCTACTATAGATTTTTTCCGTATGATATTGAAGGTCAGGTGATTATCTGCGCTGAGGAACCGCCAGCCCAGTTGTCCGGATCGGGCTGGCGATGCAAAAGATGAGGAATTTTTGTGGTGGCACAAACAGAGCAAGCTGGGGTTGTGAACGTAGCGGTCGTGGGTCTGGGCTGGTGGGGTTGCCACATCATCGAACGTTTCAGCAATCGCACCGGGAGCCCACCCAGGATTCACCTTGCAGTTGAGCGGCTTCCAGACAAAGTACGCGCCTTTGTTCAACACCATGAACTCGAGCTTACGGATGACTACCAGTTTGCACTCGACCGATCCGACATCGAGGCGGTGATTCTCACTACTCCTCATGCCCAGCCCGAAGAGCAGGTCATTCAGGCGGCGACTGCGGGCAAGCATGTTTACTGAGTGACCGGCCGGAACTATATTTAGTGGAAAGAAAGCGAATTGTGACAGCGGCTCCCTGGATCATGGCGCCCGTAACACTCAAGGGGGGCTGGGATACGCTCTGGGACATGTTGGTCACTCTACCGGGTATTTTGTGGGGTCATGTAAAGACCGACTTGTCGAACTATTTCACCCATGGGCGGGGTTGAGGCCGAGTTTGATTTTGGCTTGAACCAACCGGAATCTGTATGTGATATCAGCAAGTTAAACAAGGTGGGCCAGATCGGGCATGACTAGGGAGCAGCAAGGCCAGGGGAGACTGGGCGGTAACTGCCAGAATTACTTTGGATGCAGACAAAAGCAGACGAATAGTTTAATGTCTCGGTAGGATAGACCGCCACCGTTTATTCTTTAAGTGTCGCAGATGTGAAAAGGTGATCGATAACGGTTGTTCGAAACCTGGGGGAGCATAAACGATGTTGATCGAACTTCGGCAGTTTCTAGTAGAACGTTCATTATTGTTTGCGCTAAACAGTACTAAATATATGGAGGAATGATTATGAAGACTCGTCAGCAAGGTGTATTTCGCACAACAATCAAAGGGCTGGTGGTTGCGACCGGTATAGCCGTAACCCTGGCTCTGGCGCCAGTTGCAAAGGCCGCCGACCCGATCAAGATCGGTTTCAGCATGACCTTGACCGGCGGTTTGGCCGGTGCGGGGCAGGCAGCCCTGATCGCAATGAAGATTTGGAGGGATGATGTCAATGCAGCCGGCGGATTGTTAGGACGCCAGGTTGAATTCGTCTATTACGACGATTCGACGAATCCATCCAAGGTCCCAGGTATTTATTCGAAACTGATCAATGTCGACAAGGTTGATCTCGTAGTTTCGAGTTATGGAACCAACCTGATTGCACCGGCAATGCCCATTGTCATGAAGCAAAAAATGGTCTTCATAGCGCTGTTCGGATTGGCGGTCAACGAGCGGTTTAACTACAACAATTATTTCCAGATCATGCCTGCCGGTCCCGAGCCGAAGTTGGATTGGTCACGGGGCTTCTTTAATCTGGCGATGAACCAGAGTCCACAACCGCAATCGATCGCGCTTCTGGCTGCCGACTCCGAATTTGCCAAGAATGCAGTAGCCGGTGCACGGAGTCACGCAGAGCAGTTGGGGTTGAATATCGTTTACGACAAGACCTATCCACCGGGAACGGCTGATTTTACGCCGGTTGTTCGTGCCATCATGGCATCCAATCCCGATCTGGTGTACGTCGGCTCCTATCCCCCAGGTTCTGTTGGGATAACGAATGCTGCCAACGAACTGGACCTAAAAGCGAAAATGTTTGGCGGCGGAATGGTTGGCCTGCAATATGCTGGAATACAGAAAACCCTGGGCTCAAAAATGAACGGCATCGTCAACTATGATTTCTGGGTCCCTGCCTCGACGTTGAATTTTGAGGGTGTCGACGCATTCCTGGCTAAGTATCAAGCCGCTGCGGCGGGTGGGAAAGTGGATCCTCTCGGACACTACTTGCCGCCCTACGCGTACGCTTACCTTCAGGTATTGGGTGCTGCTGTGAACGCAGTCGGCAAACTGGATCATGCGGCGATCGGAGAGCACATGCGCAACAACACGTTCGATACAGTGGTTGGAGCGGTGTCGTTTGCTCCAAATGGTGAATGGGCCAAAACGCGTACCCTTCAAGTACAGTTTCGAGATATCAAGGATGGCGATATGTCTCAGTTCGAAAATGAGGGGACCCGTGTTGTCCTGTATCCGGAATCGGTAAAGAACGGCGAAATTGAGTATCCGTATACGCGGGATTAGTATAAGTAGACGGGGAAACAAGCGACAATTTGAATAAATTTTCTGATATTTGATAATTAAATTAAGGGGCCCCGCGTCGCAGTGAGCGCGAATCTCGCGAACACTGCGAATCCGGGGCCTCCTCTTTAATGTTTTGACACACGACGACGTACGATCAGGCAGCTTGACACGCCCGTGACTGAATTATTTATCAACGCGGTAGTATCCGGTCTGCTTCTCGGCGGATTTTATGCCGCGGTTGCGCTCGGCCTCTCTATTGTTTTTGGGCGACTTGATATCGTTAATATTGCGCACCCCGCTTTCGTGATCATCGGATCGTACATCACATTCTATGTCAATGAGAATTTTGGACTTGATCCAATTGTGGCGAGTTTTCTTTTCATGCCGCTCTTCTTTCTTCTTGGAATTGGGATGTACCGATTTTATTACGTTTGTTTTGAGCGCACCGGTCAGGAAAGTCTAACCGGTTTGGCCTATTTTTTCGGCATCATGTTTATTATCGAAGTGTTGTTGATTCTGGTCTTCGGCGTCGACTACCGCAATGTGCAGGCACCTTACATCGGTGAAACTCTATGGATAAATGATTGGATACCATTGGGGAATTTTAAAGTTTCTCTACCCTACCGGATGTTGGTCCCCTTTATCGTTGCCTCCGCGGTCACAGGCGGGGTTTATTTGTATCTCTCGAAGACCTTTATGGGGCGGGCTATTTTGGCCGTATCACAAGATCGGATAGCGCTGCAGCTTATGGGTGCTGATCCCATCAAGGTAAAGCAATGGGCTTTTGGCATCGCAATTGCCACCGCGGCCATCGCTGGCGCTTTGTTGATTGTGATTCACCCGGTCGAACCCTCAGTCGGGCGTCTTTATATCGGCCGCGTCTTTGCCATCGTGATTCTGGGCGGGATGGGATCCGTCAGCGGCACTTTCTTCGCCGCGTTGATGATTGGAATTGCAGAGACTCTCATTTCGACCTTCATCGGACCTTCCTGGGCGCCGGCAGCAGCATACGGGATACTGCTGGTGACACTTGCCGTGAGGCCGCAAGGGTTGTTTGGACGCGGGTGATGAAACTGAATAAATTCTGGCCCATCATCGCAGCCCTCTTTCTGGTTGGCATCGCCTTTACGATGGTGGTAGACAACGAGTTTTATTTTTATGCAACGTATGCCGTGATGCAGTTGATGATCATGGGCATCGCATGGAACATTCTTGGTGGATTTACCGGATACGTGAACTTTGGCAGTGGTGGGTTTTTCGCCGTCGGCGCCTATACCACCGTGTTTTTGCATAGGGCGTTTGATGCGCCGCCGTTGCTCATTGCGGTGTTGGTGGCGCCGATAGTAAGCGGTTTGATCGGTCTGGGTGTCGGATATTTTACGTTGCGTTTAAAAGGCGTTTATTTTGCAATCGCAACTTTGGCGGTGGCGATTATTCTTGAAACTATTGTTGTCAACTGGGAATATGTTGGTGGTGCCGGCGGTTACTATCTTCTGATTCCTGAGGATGTAGTGTTCTTTGATTCCTACATTGAATGGTTGTTTGTACTGATTCTTGCGATCACACTTATTGCCATCATTGTTTCTCGCTACCTGAATTCATCAAAGATTGGCCAAGGATTGGCCGCGATACGAGATGACGAATTGGCAGCAGAATGCATGGGTGTTCCGACACTCAAGCTCAAATTGATCTCAACAACTGTGATGGGTGGGTTGATGGGCGCAGCGGGCGCTCCTTTTCCTTATTTCATCACGTTCGTCGAGCCGGCTTCAGCCTTTAATCTTCTAGTTGCAGTCATGGCTATTGCCGTACCGATGATTGGCGGTACCGCATCGTGGATCGGTCCGGTCATTGGTGGTTTGCTTCTCGGCACAATCCAGGAAACTGTTACGGTCAATATCTCCTCGGAGCTGAATTTGCTGATCGTAGGTGTTGTACTGGTAGGTTTTATTTCCCTGGCGCCACAGGGGATTACAGGTTTGTATCAGGATTTCATACATTTCATACGCAAGAGGCGAAAGGGAAATGGCTGAGCCAATTCTTGCAGTTACCAACCTGACAAAACGATTTGGCGGCTTTGTGGCGCTGGATGGAGTCGACATTTCCTTGGGTGGCAAGGAAAGACTTGGATTGATTGGACCGAATGGGTCCGGCAAGACAACTTTGATCAACTGTATTTCGGGCGCATTGTTCAACGAACAGGGAAAAGTTAATTTTGAGGGCAGTGATATCACAGGAACGAGCGCAAGCAATCGTGCCAGACTTGGGATTATTCGGACTTTCCAGATTCCGCGGCCCTTTCGCAGCATGAGCATCATCGAAAATCTTGAAATACCGATGATATATGCGGCTTCGGGCCGTCTGGAGCAGCGTCGTCTTCGAGATCAGGCCATGGAATCTCTTGAACTTGTAGGATTGCAAGATCGGGCCGACGAGAATTCGGCCAATCTTACCCAAATTGATATGCGGCGATTAGAGCTTGCTCGGGCGCTGTCGGCAAAACCTTCATTATTGCTTTCCGATGAAACCATGGCGGGTTTGTCGAGTTCCGAAGTCGACGAGGTTCTCGATATACTTTTTGCTCTGAACGAACGTGGTGTTGCGGTGATCATGATTGAACATATTATGCGCGCGGTCATGAAATATTCGGAGCGTATCGTGGTACTTGATGCCGGAAAGAAAATCGCCGATGGGTCGCCGGATGAAATTGTCAATAATCGTGACGTAGAGAGGGCTTACCTTGGAGAGTAGTCTTACAGTAAATAACATCGATGGTGGGTACGGTTCGGTTCGAGTACTGCACGGACTATCTATAACCGTTGACTCTGGAGAGACCGTTGTCTTACTGGGTTCCAACGGCAACGGTAAAAGTACGCTGATGAAGTGCATTACAGGGTTAGTTCAACCTGACAGTGGTGAGATTGTTCTGGAAATAGACGGGAAACGCACTGACCTGGTCGGAAAGAAGCCTGAGGAGATTGTTGCGGCGGGAATTTCAATGGTGCCGGAAGGTAGAAGATTGTTTGCGGCACTGACTGTCGAAGAAAATCTATACCTTGGCGCTTATCGTAAGCAGGCACGCGAGAAAATCGTTGACAACCTGGATTTTGTCTACGAGACATTTCCACGTCTGCGGGAGCGTCGAAAACAGTTGGCAGGAAGCATGAGTGGTGGAGAACAGCAGATGGTCGCGGTCGCGCGAGGGATCATGTCCGATCCGACGATTCTGCTGATTGATGAACCGTCAGTCGGTCTCGCACCAAATCTAGTCAGTCATATGATTGAAAAGATCAGAGAACTCAAAGACAAGAAAAACCTGACTGTGTTGATGGCCGAGCAGAACTTCAACCAGGCAATCAAGATTGCGGATCGGGGCTACATCATTGTTCATGGGGAAATTGAATTTGCAGCAAACAGCGCAGCGGAATTGGCTGACAATGAGATGATCAAGCAATACTACTTGGGCGCATAATTGTCTAGACATCTCTCATGGGGACAAAGAATCTCATTCCCCGGTAGCTGCGCTTAGGGCGATGACCAGACGTAGGATTTAGTGGTAGCGTTGTGGCTATAGAGTGCCGAGAGCTTCTAGGATTCTCTGTGGTGTCAGTGGAACCGCGGTGACGCGTGCGTTAAAGGGCGTCAGTGCATCGTTGAGTGCGTTCATTACTGCGGCAGGTGCACCAGCAGTGCCCGCTTCACCTGCACCTTTAGCTCCCAGTTCTGAAGACCCGGTCATTGATACTACGTGCGCACAGTCAATGTCCGGCATTTCCGCGGCCATCGGCACGAGATAATCAGCCATCGTGCCGTTCTGCAACTGGCCCTCTGTGTCATAAATGCAGTGCTCAAACAAAGCAGCACCGAGGCCCTGTACGATGCCGCCGCGAATCTGTTCATCGACCAGCTGAGGGTTGATCACAGTCCCGCAGTCTTCTACGCACCAATGTTTTAGTAACGTGATCAAGCCTGTCTCGACATCGACCTCGAGATAAGAGGCTTGAATGCCGTTTGTGAATGCAAACGGATAGTCGCGGGGGACATAGTGTCGGGTAACAACGAGTTCAGATTGGAAATCTTCTGGAAAAGTATCCGGCCGGTAGTAAGCAACGCGGGCGACTTCATCGAGTGTGGTCAGTACATTTCCGTCTACGCTGTCGACGATATTGCCATTCTGAATATCAAGTGCGGTTGATTCGGTCTGCAGAATTACTCCAGCTACATCCAGTATGTTCTCTCGTAGAACTCGCCCAGCCTGGACAGCTGCTTCACCAGCAATGCCACAACCACGAGATGCCCATGTGCCGCCGCCATAAGGCGTAACTTCGGTGTCACCGGTAATTACACGGACGTTTTCCATGGCCACTCCGACACTGGTCGCAACAATTTGGGCGAGGACGGTTTCGGTACCTTGCCCCTGCTCAGTCACACCTGTTGCACAGAAAACGTTACCTTTGGCATCCAGTCGCAAGGTACAACCGTCCTGCGCTGAAATTGCGGCACCGCCAACGCCGTAGAACATTGGACTTGGGTTGGTGACCTCAATGAAAGTGGCAAGTCCTATACCACGGTAGATACCCCGTTTCCGTAGTTCTGACTGTTCCTGACGGAGGGAGTCGTAGCCCATCATTTCCAAGAGCTTGTCCAGACTTTGAAGGTGAGAAAGATTTTCGAATGCCATCCCAGTGATGGACTTGCAGGGATAGCTATCATCAGGGTAGAGATTGGTCCGCCGGATGTCGACTGGGTCCATCTGGAGCTGTCGGGCTGCTTCGTCGATTAGCCCCTCAGCAATCATACAGGCAACAGGGTGCCCGACGGCACGATACTGGCACATCACATTCTTGTTTTGAAATACAACCTTCGCTGCCGCTTTGTAGTTTTCAATCTGATAAGCACCGCCGGTCAGGTTGACTATCTGGTTTGCTTCAATAGCACTGGTGCGTGGGTACATGGAATAGGGTCCGATGCCGGTCAGATCATCAAATTCCAGAGCCTGAATCTTTCCGTCTTTAGAAACGGCCATGCGGGCCTTGACCAGATGATCCCGAGCGTGAATATCAGTTACGAATGACTCAAGTCGGTCAGCAATGAACTTGACGGGTCGTTGAAACATCCGGCTCAGCGCAACTGCGGCAAATTCATCGGCGTAAACGTGCACTTTGATACCGAAAGAGCCCCCAACATCTTTTGTGACAACGCGAACATCACCTTCATTCATACCCAGATGTTTGGCAAACACGTTCTGCATCATGTGCGGGGCCTGTGTTGACTGATACACCGTCAGCTTTCCTTCGCCAGGCTGATAGTCGGCAATGATTGACCTCGGTTCGACCGTGACGCCTGTGTGCCGTCCTATATCGAATGTTTCCTCAACTACAACGGCAGCGGTCGCAAATGCCTGGTCGACGTCACCCGCAGCAAAATTCCGTTCCCAGCATAAATTATTCTCCAGAGTGTCGTGAATGACGGGTGTATCCGGATCAAGGGCTGTCTGGGCGTCGGCTACAACCGGCAGTTCCTGCCACTGTATCTGTACTGTTTCAGCCGCGTCCTCTCCCTCAGCTCGGGTTTTCGCTAGGATCGCGACCACGGCCTCTCCCTGCCAGCACGCTTTTTCAACGGCCATTGCATACTGGGGTGGAGAAACAATTCCTTGTAGGTGTTTGAGCACACCAACCCACGGTTCATGGCGTTCAGCAAGTTGGGCACCGGTGACAACCGCCACGACACCTGGATAGGACTGTGCTGCAGTGGTATCAATACTGAGAATCCGTGCGTGTGCGTAAGGACTTCGGACAAACACCACATTCAGCATACGTGGCAGCACAATGTCGTCTACGAAGTGGCCTCGACCCTCAAGTAAACGCTTCGCATTGGGCCTGGGAACGCTCCGACCAATGTAGCTGTTGGGACGGTCCAGTACCCAGCGATTTCTAGGGTGAACATTCATGGTTCTCTTTTTTCCTGGCCTGAGCGCACGACAGACTCAATCGCATCGACAATTGCATGGTACCCCGTACAGCGGCAGTAATTTCCCGAGAGAAAGACCCGAATCTGTTCTCGATTGGCATCGGGATGTGTTTCGATCAGTTCAGCAGCTGTTAATAGAATACCCGGCGTACAGAATCCGCACTGCAGTCCATTGCGTGCGTGGAATGCGGCCTGCAGATCTTCAAGATGGCCATCGTCGGACAGGCCTTCAATCGTGTCGACTCGTTTGCCATCTGTTTGAATGGCCAGGATCAGACAACTCCGGACAATCCTGCCATCAAGGCGGATCGTACAGGCACCGCAGACACCATGCTCGCAGCCTACATGGGTACCGGTTAGCCCTAGATCGAGCCTCAGGAAGTCAGCCAGATTCCGTCGAACGGGTACCCGTTCGGAGACCGATTCCCCGTTGACAGTCAGGCTGATTTCGCTTTCTCCCATTAGTACAGCCAACGAATCGCTCACGACCGCCACTCCTTGAGTACCCGCCGAGTCAGGACCTTTGCCAGATGGACCCGCATGGCTGAAGTCGCATTAAGATCATCAGGAGGATCAAGCTCACCATCAAGTCGATCCAGGGACATCCCGTTTTGCTCCTGTCGCCAGTTCCTGCAGATGTCACTGGCTGTCTGTTCAGCAAGTATAGGTCGGGGACCAACATTAAAATAAGCGAGCCGCAGTTCAGTCAAGTCGTCTGAAGACCAGTCGCTCGAGGCACAGAGACCTACGATGGCATAGTCCCCATGCCGGCGTGTGAGCTCGCGAAACCCGAAACGCTGATTCTCGTCTGCGACGGGTATTTCTATAGCGGTCAGCAGTTCGTTATCGGCCAGTGCTGTTTCGAATAGATCCTGAAAAAATTCTGTGGCTGTGATTCGTCGCTCACCATCGGGGCCCTGGGCGACCATCTGACCATTCAGCGCAACCATACAAGCGGGTAGTTCAGCTGCGGGATCAGCAAACACGATACTGCCACCAATCGTTCCACGGTTTCGTATTGCCGGGTGCGCAATGTGTGGTATCACCATTGTAATCAGAGGGGCATGTTGAGACACCAGAGTTGAATGCTCGAGTTCGGCTTGGCGGGTCATCGCACCGATTCTCAGCCGGTTCTCAACCATGTTAATACCGCTGAGTTCATCGATATCGTTGATATCAATGAGTACGGCGGGATTAGAAAGGCGCATATTAAGGCTCGCCATCAGGCTTTGGCCGCCGGCCAGTACGGTCGCATCGGACCCATGCTGCTGCAGACACTCCAGAGCATCATCGACGGTCTTCGGTTGAATATAGCCAAATGCTGGAGCTTTCATGGTGAAAGGGTTGTGTTATTTAGCAGACACTAGCGGTTTTTTAGTCGTGTCTTTAATCCTCATTAATAACCGCCGCGAGCGTATCAAAAAACTGCCTAACCCACTTTTTCGCCGTGGCCGTTAGGAGGCGTGAGCCCACCTGGGCAACTTTACCACCAATTAGAATCTGAGACCTATAGCCAAGTAGAGTACCGGCTGCGTTTGCCTTGAGTTCGATATTGACCGTGCCCTTTGCAAACCCAGAGGAGCCGCCTTGTCCTTCGCCAGTCAGCGAATAACGGGTGGGCGGTGCGACGGGGATCACTGTTAGCAACGTGGAAAATTGAGTATTAACCGGCCCGATTTTTATTCGGATTGTTGTCAAAAAAGTGTTGCTGTCCTTCCTGTCGATGGCTGTGCAGCCGGGAATGCAGCGTTGCAGTGCAACGGGGTCGTTGAGAGTTTTCCAGATCTCGTCTGCCGTTGCTGAGAGTTGAATTTCACCGCTGAGTTCCATTACCTGTTCGAAAGACTTGCCGCGGTCATCATCGATGTATTATAAGTGGGTCGCGGCCACAAGCCACTCAAAATGCGTAGTCGCGAGCACCACCGGAGATGAGTACATGAGCGAAGACAAAATCACTGTAGAAGCTCTCGCAAGACTCGAAAATTGTGATGACGTGCGCTTTAGATCGATTATGACTTCGGTCATCACACATCTTCATGAAGTCGTGCGAGAAGTAGAGCCCACACTGGAGGAGTGGGGGCAAGCCATTGACTTTCTGACCCAGGTGGGTCACTGGTGCGATGACACGCGTCAGGAGTTTATCCTGCTCTCGGATACGCTGGCTGTGTCAATGCTGGTCGACACGCTGGCACACCCTAAGCCGGAAAGCGCGACTGAGAGCACTGTACTGGGCCCATTTCACGTACCTGGCGCACCTGAATTGCCATTTGGCGCCAATATTTCCAAGGGCAGGTCCGGTGAACCTACCCTGGTGACGGGGCGGGTATTGGGTATCGATGGCACTCCGATCGCCAACGCTAAACTGGACGTTTGGCAGGCCTCTGCTGAAGGGTTTTACGATGTCCAGGAAACGGAAAGGTTTCCAGACATGAACCTTCGCGGTATTTTCTACACGGATAGCCAGGGTCAGTTCGGGTTCTGTACCGAGAAGCCAGCATCCTACCCGGTGCCAACTGATGGCCCAGTGGGTGTCATGCTGAAAGCCCTGGGTCGACCCGCGATGCGGCCGGCGCATATCCATTTCATGGTTTCTGCCGAACAGCATCAACCCCTTACTACCCATCTATTCGTCCGCGGTGATCCCTACCTCAATTCCGATGCTGTTCAGGCGGTGAAAGACAGCTTGATTGTTGATTTCAAACAACTGGATGATTCGGTTGAAGCAGAACAGTTTGGAATTTCGTCACCGTACTTTAAGGTCAACGAGGACTTTAGACTGGCATCAACCGCATAAGACTTGGCAAACAAGGATACATACCATGGATTTTGATGATTTAGACATTGCGGCACAGGGTTCTCTTCAGGAGCTCAAGAAGGAAATTCAGGCGGCTGATCCCGCAACCCTCCGGCTGCTGATGACTGAGGCGCGGACTTTTAATGCCTGGCAGGACAAGACCGTTGCGGTTGAGACGCTTGACCAGGTCTACCAGATTATGAAAATGGGACCCACCAGTGGGAACTGCTGTCCGGCGAGATTGGTCTTTCTGACCTCCAAGGCGGCTAAAGAACGGCTGCAACCTGCGCTTAAACCGAACAATGTTGATAAAACAATGAGCGCACCGGTCACGGTCATCATTGCGTACGATGTAGCGTTCTGGCAGTACGCCGAAAGGATGTTTCCCCAGAATCCTGCCGTCCAGCTCGCTTTCAAAGACAATCCTGCAGGCGCTGAAACCGCCGCATTTCGCAACGGCAGTTTACAAGGTGCTTATTTCATCGTTGCTGCACGGGCTGTTGGTCTGGATTGTGGTCCAATGTCGGGATTTGACAATACGATGGTGGATGAAGCATTTTTTGCCGAGACAATGTTTCGTTCTAATTTTCTGTGCAATATTGGCTACGGGGATGCGTCGAAAACGTTCAAAAGACTGCCAAGATTGGATTTTGACGTGGCCTGTCAAGTTCTTTAAGCCGCGCTAGGTGCGGGCCAGAGACTGAGGTTTCGGTGGTCTGGTTTTTCGGGTACCTTCGAAGTTCTTGCCGAAATCTGCTGGTGGCGGTGGCCCCCAGAGGAAAAATGATACCTCCATTGGCCAATCTCGAGCGCGCCATTTGCGGTCGTCGGCGATGTAGTCGATATCAAAAAAGTATTCAGCGAGCCCATTGTGCGGATCCCTGATGTACCAGAAAAAGTTGGATCCTAGGGCATGACGGCCAATACCCCAGCCGTTTCGATAACCTTTGTGCATCATACGCTGGCCGGCGAGTCCCATCTCGTCAATGTTGTTTACCTCAAAGCTCGCGTGATGGAATCCCGGTCGAGTGTCTTTGATGACAGCAACGACATGATGATCAGACCCACCTGGCACACGAAGGAACGCGATAAAGTTCTCAGATCTGTCCGTGAGCTTAAGACCCAGTATCCTGGTGTAGAAGTCGATCTTTTTGTTGATGTCAGTGGTGAAATGGACGACATGACCCAGTCGAGTCGGGAACACTTTCTGATTAAATGACAAGCCGCCTTTTGCGTTGAGTCGTTGGTAATCGCCAGGCACGTTAGACGGTTGACGTGATGCCGGTTTTTGGGGGCTAGGGCCGCCTAGGCCGGCCGCCGGCTGACTGATATTCACATTGTAGAGCGTACCGTCAAACTCGTGGCGGAGCCACAGTCCGTCGTAGGGCGCATCAGTTGGTTGTTTTTCGAGGGTGACATCTGCACTTCTTCGAATCCGCTTTTCGATCTCGCTCAGTCCTTTCGTCGTGGTGCCAAATGAGATGTTGTGCAGCCCCATTCCGTGACCTGGCACCACAATCACCTGGTCCTGGTTTCGTCCTTTGCACTGAAGAATTGCTCGTTCAGTGTCAGATTTTCCAATTAATCCGAAATCTTCATAGAAATTTTTCTGAGCCTCGACGTCGGGTACAGTCAGGGTCACGTGATGTAAATGGTTGATACTCATGGTTGCATGCTTTCTGTGGGTTTAGTAGTCAGTATCCCGACGATACATTCGCCGCGCGAGCCGATAATTTACTCTGTAACCAGTGTACCACCCGCAGTAATCTCGACAGTGTTTATGTGTTTCCAACTCCGGAATATTGTTATGCTAAGAGACTGGAACCCCCCGGCCGCCAAGGCGAAAGAGGAGTAGGCTTATGACTTACGACGAGAAGATCTCTCGCATCTACCCGACCCGAGAGGAAATGCTCAACCGGGTGGCCCCGTATAGGAGTCTCCGGGGCTATGACGGTGGTCTTGCAGACAGCAATATGCCAGACGCCGTACGCTTTTTGTTTAACGTCATTGGGTTTCAACCTCCACCCAATGAAAGCGGTGGTGCTGGATCACCTGTAGGTGCACGCGCCGCTCGCATGTCTTCAATCAAGATCTCCGAAGGATTCAATCTGGGTTACTGTGAAGCGCTTCCCGGTAGAGGTCCGATGATGCACAACCATGACACCAACGAAACCTTCATTACTATGACGGGTAAGTGGCGGGCCAGCTGGGAACTGGAAAATGCAGAGGTAGAGCACATTGATCTGGAACCACTGGATGTGATTTCGTTTCCACCCGGGGCAGTCCGGCGTTTTGAAAACGTGACCGATGGTCCAGCGGATGAGTATTCGATACTGATGTTTATTATCTCCGGAAACACACCGACTGCTGAGTTCACTCGTCAGTCGCTTGAAGAAATTGAAGGAGCCGGATTGTTGGATGCTGATCCAGCAGACAGCGGAGGCAATGAGTGGGTATCGCCCCATGTTCATCCGGAGGATTTTCGATCGACCTGAGTTTGTGGTTTGTAAATATTCACAGCGTTGGAGGGGAGATGTCTTCTTATCTGGTTGGGGTTGATATAGGCGGTACATTTACCGACTGCGTCATAATTGATGAGACAGGACACGTGACCACCGCGAAAGTGCCCTCTACACCTCCCGATTTCTCAAGAGGCATGATCAGTGCACTTCGTGCAGGTGCCGGCACACTGGGCATGACACTCGAAGCGCTTTGTGGCCAAACCCGGTTGTTGACCCATGGGACGACAGTGGCGACCAATGCCATCATCCAGAAAAGAGGCGCTCAGGTTGGCCTGATTACGACCAAAGGTCATAACGATGTGATCCATATCATGCGTGGTTCACGGGGATTGACCGGTCGGGATCTGGACAAGGTCGTCCATTTCCCAGAAAGCTCAAAGCCCAAACCACTGATTCCCAAGAAGCTGATCAGAGGGGTGTCAGAGCGTGTGGACTGCTTTGGGCATGTGGTCGTTGATTTGAATGAAAGAGAAGCAGAGCAGGCGGTGGACGAGTTGCTTGCGCTGGGTGTCGAGGCGATTGCCGTATGTTTTCTCTGGTCATTCAAGCATGCAGCGCACGAAAAGCGTATACGTGAGATTGTGCGAGCCAAGTCACCGGAGGTATTCGTTACTCTGTCATCGGACCTTGTACCCAAGTGGGGTGAATATGAAAGAACGACTGCGGTGGCTCTGAATGCCTATATTGGGCCGGTGACCTCCAGCTATCTGCGGACACTGGACTTGGAACTCAACGACTATGGTTATGGGCACCCGCTTCAAATTACTCAATGCGGCGGCGGTACTATTTCAGTGAACCGGGCCATAGAAGCACCATTGCTGACCCTTGATTCCGGACCTGTTTCAGGCGTGATCGGCTCGCAGTTTCTAAGTGAGCTGATGGGCTACAGCAATGTGATCACAACAGATATGGGGGGAACTTCTTTTGACGTCGGCATCATATCCGACGGTGAGCCGGCTTTTACTTACGTCAGTAACGTCAACCAGTATGAGTATTTTTTGCCGAAGATCGACATACAGGCAGTGGGAAATGGCGGAGGCAGCCTCGTCCGGGTTGATCCGACGACCGGTGTGCTTCGCGTAGGTCCGGACAGTGCCGGCGCTGTGCCCGGCCCGATCTGCTATGACCAGGGCGGTGAGATACCCACTGTGACTGACGCTGCGTTGGTTCTGGGGTATATCGCTGTGGATTCTTTTGCGAATGGGACCATCCAACTTAATCGTGGGAAAGCAGAAAACGCTATTGCGGAAATTGGAAAGCAGTTGGGGCTGGATTTGATGGAAGCGGCTGCGGGTATTGTCAAGATCTCGGAGTTCCAGATGGTAGATCTTATCCGGCGGATGACGATACAGAAGGGTCTTGATCCCCGCGATTTTGTGTTGTTCGCTTTCGGCGGCGCCGGACCGATGCATGCAGGTGTGTTTGCTTTCGAATTGGGTGTTCAAAAAGTGGTTGTTCCACAGGGAAATATCGCTTCTACCTGGTGCGGGTTTGGCGCTGCCTCAGCGGATATCCTGCACATTGTTGAACAGGTTGACATCATGATTTCTCCGTTCAATTCTGCAGGGATCAATGATCGCTTTGCGAAATTGAGAGAGCAGGTGAATGATCAATTTGTTGAAGACGGTGTTTCGACGGATCAACAGCAACTACAGTTTTCTCTGGACATACGGCACAAAGGCCAGATCAATGAGGTGGAAGTGATAGTGGCTACCGAACCGTTGACCGATATCGATCTTGAAAGGCTGCGCTCGGATTTTCTGGAACGCTACGAACTCATCTACGGTAAGGGGGCCTCGCTGCCCTGGGCGAAACTGGAAGCGGTGACCTTCAGGATTCGGGCATTCGCCAGGACCCCGAAGCCGGACCTGAAACCGAAAGAGACCCGAGAATTGTGTGTTGATCCCGCCGCGCACATTTCAGATCGTTCCATTTACTGGTCGGACCCCAGGCAGACGATTGATACGCCGATCTACAGCGGAGCCAGGCTGGTGTTCGGTAATCAGGTCTGTGGACCTGCGGTCATTGAGACCACTGATACCACCCTGGTCGTGCATCCTGGACGGCGGGTCGATGTAGATTTATTCGGAAATTTTGTTCTCAGCCTCGCTTGATTGATACACCCGCTATGCCAGAAACAGTACTGACAAAAATATCCGAGATGCCCATCGACAGTCTTACCGGGCTGAGCAACCCGTATGTCCCGTCTAGCGAGTTGCGTTACTCGCCGAAGCTGATTCTCCACAGGGACTACGATACGGATATCGATCCCGTCACTTTTGAAGTGATACGCCATGCATTGTGGAACATCAATGAAGAGCATGGCGCAACGATCCAGAGAGTATCAGGCTCGCCCGTTGCAATGTATGCGCTGGATCTGAATCCGACGATCATGACTGAAGACGCCGAATTCGTTTATGTCGGGCCGTATATGCAGTACATGTCGGGTGTTGCCGATACTCAGGTGAAATGGATCCTCGAGTATCGTAGTGACAATCCGGGAATTTCCGACGGTGACATGTTCCTTTCCAATGACCCTTGGGTAGGTGCACCCCATCAGCAGGATGTGATGTTGATTTGTCCCGTGTTCTGGGAGGGCGAACTGTTTGCCTGGATCACCAACTGTCTACATCAGTACGATATCGGCGGTGCCACGCCTGGTAGTTTCTGTCCGGCTGCGGAATCTTCTTTCGATGAGGGCATCTGTCTGCCGCCAGTCAAGATTATCGAAGGGTTCGAGATCCGCCGGGACATTGAAGAGGTCTACCTGCGGTCCTCCCGAAAACCCGAAATGGTCGCTCTGGATTTCCGGGCGCAGATGGTCGGCAACAGTTCAGCTCGCCAGCGTTTACTGGATTTGATTCAGCGTTACGGCTCGGCTACGGTCAAGGGCGTGATGAAAAAGATCATCGCTGACAGCGAGACCAGCTATCTTGAAAAGATGGCACGTTTGCCCGATGGCGTGTGGCAGGACCGAACTTACGTGGAGTGTTGCCGCCCTGGCGATCGGCAGACCTACCGAGTGATTCTGACCATTCGAAAGAAAGGTACTAGACTGGTTTTTGAGAACGAAGGTACAGCCCCTCAGGACGGCGCTATGAATGCCACCTATTCAGGCTGGCGGGGCTCACAGATTGTCGCGATAAATCAACTTCTGTGCTGGGACCAGCATTTTGCTCCGGCCGGTGCGCTCAGACACATAGATTTTGATCCAACACTGGGTACTTTTACCTGTGCCAGGTATCCGGCGTCCGTATCAACAGCGCCGGTACAGGCCATGGAGATTTCGCTTTATCCAACCTATAACGCGATGTCAAAGATGATTTACAGCGATCCCGAGATGCGTCGGGACATTATCTGTATTGGCGGTACCAGTCAGTGGCCGGCCACGATTTTTCGAGGAATCGATCAGTGGGGTGAGCGCTACGGCTATATCCTCGTGGATCCGATAGGCGGGGCGATCGGCGCATTCTCCCATGCAGACGGTATTTCTACGGGAGGTCAGGCCCGTACACCGATCTGCAAAATGCCGAACATCGAGCATACGGAGCAGGATTTTCCAGTGCTGTTTCTGTATCGGAAAGAAGTGCCCGATTCCGGCGGTGCCGGGAAATACCGCGGTGGAATGTCTGCAGAGAGCTGCTTTATACCGCACAACACAGAATCGATTACGCAGGACACGTTGTCATCCGGAAACGCGACACCGACTGGCACAGGCATGATGGGTGGTTATCCAGGTACAACCAATGAGTACAAATATAAGCGTAACTCGGATGTACGGGAACGCTTTGAGGCCGGCCAGTTGGTTGATGACATTTCAGAATTGAAGGGCGAGGACGTGACTTTGCAGTTAAGGCAGATAGATTTTCAACAGCAGCCTGCAGATGTCTATTCAGTTGTTTGCAGTGCAGCGGGTGGTTTTGGCGACCCACTGGATCGGGATACAGAGCGTGTCCAAGTGGATATAGAAGAAAATGCAGTCACCGTTGAAGCTGCCCGCGAGATCTATGGCGTAATCGTCGACCCGGACACACTGGAGGTGAATCAGGATGCGACCTGCAAACTTCGGGCTGATACGCGTCACCACCGTTTGCAGGGTTACAGTGGAACGCCAGTGCGTAGCAACGGTGAGATTGTGATGCATGTGACGGAGAATCTTGACCTGCGCGGCGACATCGATCACGAAGTCTACTGTTGTGTCAAGTGTCAAACAGAGGTTGGGCTTCTGGGAAGTAACTACAAGGAGCACTGTATCCGCATAGACAAGGCGGTCTCAAAGTCGAATCTGTTGATTGGAGAGCCCAGCCGATTCATCGATGACACACCAGAATTTCGACAATTTATCTGTCCTGGCTGCGGTACTTTGATCGAGAATGAGATTGCCATGCGTGGCGAACCTGTCCTGATGGATATTCATATCGAAAAATGACCGGTCTTACGTCGAGACGTATAGGACGTAGCAGCCAGCCTGGTACAAACAGTCACAGGAGGACCTATGACTAATCCAAGAGCTGATTACTCCCCTATCTTTCATCGACCACCATTAAAGTTGCCGGGTAATGCGCGCATTGCGATCTGGCCGGTCATCAATGTCGAAGAATGGGATATCAATGAGGCCATGGCGCGTGCAGTGCTGCCTACCCCGCAGGGTGTAGGTGTTACTCCGGATATTGCTAACTTCGGCTGGTTTGACTACGGCCTGCGGGTTGGATTCTGGCGCTTAAAGCAAGTGCTGGATCGACATGGTATTCGCGCCACGGTGAGCCTGAACGCATCTGTCTGTCAGAGCTACCCGCAGTTGGTACAGGAGAGTCTTGATTCAGGTTGGGAAATGCTGGGCCACGGCTACATCCAACGAGTGATCAACAAGGAGCCAGATGAGCGTGCAGTGATCAAGCGGACAATCGAGACCATCGAAGCATTTACCGGCGAGAAACTGCGCGGCTGGATGGGGCCGGGCCTGGCAGAGACATTTGATACGCCCGATATCCTTGCAGATGAGGGTATCGAGTATGTCGCAGACTGGTGTAACGATGATCAGCCCTATGAGATGAAGGTTAAAAATGGTCGTCTTGTCGCGGTGCCCTATACCCTGGAGCTGAATGACATCCCGATATATATTGTTCAGCATCACCGTTCACCGGAGATTTTTGAGCGCGCGCGAGATCAGTTCGATACCCTTTATCGTGAGGGTGGTGACAGCGCGCGGATCATGTGCATATCGACGCACCCTTACATCACCGGCGTGCCGCACCGCATCAAGTACTACGATATGATTTTTGAATACCTACGAAAATTTGAAGGTGTGTTATTTATGACCGGTAGCGAAATTCTGGACTGGTACAATTCCACAGTGAATGAATAACGGTCGATGGCTGCATACGCGGAGACGATGATCGCGCAGATGCCTGTTTTAGGTCATTGAAGAATGTCAATCTATCAACGAGGGACCTATGCCCCTACATCATCTTGAACATTTTCTCATTCAACCGGATAACCTGGAGGAGACGGCAGCCTGGTGGTGTGACGTGCTGGGTCTGGAAGAGGGACCACATCCAGACTTTGGCTTCCCGGTGAAATGGCTGTATATCGGGGACAATGACGTCGTACACATGACTACCGGCGGAGATAATGTGTCGGATGCACGAAAAAATTATCTCGGGCAACAGTCAGAAGCGGTGCATGGCTCGGGAGTTGTCGATCACATCGCATTCCGCTGTACAGGACTCGCGGAAACGTTGGCGCACTTGCGCAGAAAATCAGTCGCTGTTCAGAAAAGACGTGTCGATGATCAGGCTCTCTATCAGCTGTTTTTGTTGGATCCCAACGGGGTCAAAGTTGAGCTGAATTTCGATGCTGATGAGGTCAAAGAAGTCGATCCAGAGTTACTCAGTGAAGATCTCAAAATGGCGCGAAAAGACAGTACTTGATACACGTCAGAAATTAAACGCCAACCAGTATTGCGGACAGTGGATCAGGTGGTATTGACTGCCTGCGCACAGTTTACTGTGCAGTGCCGAGCTTATATGGCGTGAGTACTTAAATAGGTATTGATTAGCACGATGAGGTTGGTTTTTTCACAATGCCGATTCACCCAGTGGGGCGAGATTATTCGCAAACGCTGCAGGAGGATCGAGAGTTAGCAATCCTGGCCGATCAACTGGGAATTGTCGACGGCTTTTTTGTGGCTATGGTCGACAACATGGCTAAAGGCCGATTTTGATGGGAATCAGCCCTGGCGGCTTGCCCTCTGATGCCGAAGCTATGGGAAATTTAGACAGCGACCGTAACGCGATGTTTCTGGAGTGCATTAATCAGGTGCTTGAGATCTGGACCAGTGAGCCGCCATACAAAATCAAGGGCGAGTACTGGAATGTGGGCATTGATCGTACACAGATACCCGATATCGGGCAGGGTCGGATCCCCAGACCGTATCAGAAACCGCACCCACCTATCGTAGTGACGGCAGTCGCACCCTTTTCCAAAGGGGTCGCAGCGGCGGCGGCGCGGGGCTGGGATCCAATTTCGGCCAACTTTCTGCAACCCAAGTGGGTCAAGACACACCGGCCACAGTATGAAGAGGGCTGTGTGGCTGGAAATCGGGTCGCCGACCCTGCCAATTGGCGGGTGGCCAAAAGTATTTTTGTTGCTGACACTGAGGAGAGTGCCCGCAGCTACGCACTGGCGAAAGACGGGCCCTACTATTATTACTACAGGCCACTGTTTACCAAGCTGGCAAAAGCCGGTCGTGCTAACTTGTTTAAGACCGATCAGAAACAGGCTGATGAAGACCTGGATCTCGATACCATTGTTCGACAGTTGATCATTTTTGGAACACCACAAAGTGTCACCGAACAGCTGCTGGCTTTTCGTGACGAAGTCGGCCCGTTTGATACCTTGCTCTATGCCGGGCACGACTGGAAGGACCAGAAACTTGCTATTCGATCCATGGAGTTAATGGCGACCGACGTGATGCCGGCGATTAACGCGGTTGTCGGAGAGTAGCTCGGTGGGTCTTAACAGTATCGATTGAGATCGGTTGATGTATTTCCTGCAACTGACCGAGTCGCTGATTAGAGCGCAGGAAGACGATATCCTCCGGGAGGTGACCGTCGGCGATCTGCTGCGGGAGGCTGCTGTCGAGCGCGCGTCGACCACGGCCCTTCTCGAAGTCGATATGGAAGGTCAGACTGGCCGTAGCTGGACCTATAGCGAGCTACTGTCGGACAGTGAACAACTGGCACTGGCACTGGCGAGCCGGTATTCGAAAGGTGAGCGGATCACCGTTTGGGCACCCAATATTCCGGAATGGCTGTTGATCGAGTATGCGTGTGCGCTGGCGGGGCTTGTTCTGGTCACAGCAAACCCCTCTTATCAAGACAAAGAGTTGCAGTATGTGCTTGAACAATCGGGGTCGGTTGCGCTCTTCCTGGTTAAACATTATCGCGGCAATCCGATGCATGAGATTGCGCTGAAGGCTACCGAGGGCCTAGCAGCGGTTCGTGAGATTGTCGATGTGGATGATCACGCTGCACTGTTTCGAACGGGCGACAGGGTATCGGTGTTGCCGGACGTATACCCCGATGATCCCGTGCAGATTCAATATACCTCGGGTACTACGGGGTTTCCAAAAGGCGCGGTACTGGCGCACAGAAGCCTGACGAATAATGCCCGCTTCTATGCCAAGCGAGCCCTGGCGACACCTGAGTCTACCTGGGCGAATTTCATGCCCATGTTTCATACCAGTGGCTGCGCCATGATATCACTGGGCTGTCTTCAATTCGGTTGCAAGATGGTGCTGTTCAAGCTGTTTGATCCGGCAGCCATTCTGCGAATTATAGAAAGCGAGCGTATCACAGGATTCCTGGGGGTGCCCACAATGCTGGTGGCATTGCTCGAGTCGCTCAGCGTTGAGCCCGCTGACGTGTCGTCGGTCGAGATGGTGGTTTCGGGCGGTGCGATGGTCGCACCTGAACTGGTGCGCAATATTCAGCACGCTTTCAGCTGTCAGTTTGAAACTGTTTACGGGCAGACTGAAACATCCCCGCTGATCACTCAGCATCATGCCGAAGACTCCATTGATGATATCTGCAATAGCGTCGGGCAACCCATGCCTCAGACCACTGTGTCGATTCGTAGTATTGAGGAAAACAAAGTGGTGCCTTTCGATACAGTGGGTGAGATCTGCGTGCAGGGTTACTGCAACATGATCGAGTACCACGCCAATACGGAAGCGACGGTGGAAGCCATCGACAAGCAGGGTTGGCTGCACACTGGTGATCTGGGAACCATGGATTCCCGGGGTTACGTCAGGGTGACCGGCAGAGTCAAGGAGATGATCATCCGGGGAGGTGAGAATATGTTCCCGGCGGAGATCGAAAACGCGCTTCTTGAACATTCCACGGTTGCAGAAGTGGCGGTGGTGGGTCTACCTGATGATAAATGGGGAGAGATCGTGGCCTGTTTTGTTCGTGCGGCGACTGACGAGGCGATCGATCCACAGGATCTGCATGCCCACTGCCGGCAGAATCTGTCACCCCAGAAAACGCCAGTGCTGTGGATTCAGGTAGAAGCTTTTCCGCTGACAGGGTCTGGCAAGATCCGGAAGTTTGAACTGCGAAAGCGGTATCTGGCCGGTGAATATGAATCCCTGTGAATCGAACCCGCGCTGAACAGCAGGCAGAACTATCCCGCTATCAAACATGAAAAAAGCCGACGCCAACAGACAAAAACTGAGTTATGCCGATTCTCACTCGGTTGTCCGTCTGTCTTCCAAGCGGTTTGAACAGTCGCCGTACAGTGATAAATATGTCAACGAGCAGACGGTTTTTGGTCTGTACAGCAACCGTTTTTATCCATTGACGCTTGGCGGTAATGCTATCGATGATTACTGGCGGCTGCGTCAAAGCGTCGTCCTTTACGATGTGCCGGAGAAGCCGTTGGAGATTTCCGGTCCTGATGCGGTCAATCTCCTGGAGCGGGTGTTAACTCGCAGGATCGACAACCTGAAATGCTGGCGTGCGCGCTATGCCATCGCCTGTACGCCGCAGGGCGGCATACTGATGGATGGCGTGGTCATACGGCTGGCGGAAGATCGATTCTGGTATGTGATTGCCAACGGTGAATTTGAATCGTGGTTGTTGGCTTTTTCCGAGGGTCTGGACGTTGCTGTGACCGATCCTGGGTCTAGGGTATTGCAGATTCAGGGCCCGAAATCGATGGCTGTTCTGAGCAAAGCTGCAGCAGATCAGCACGCCGGTGAGTTGCGGTATTTTCACGCAGGTATGTTCAATCTGGGTGGACAGGAGGTTCTGGTTTCCCGTACGGGCTGGACCGGAGAGATGGGATTTGAAATCTACAGCCGCCCCCACATCGATCACAGTGCGCTGTGGGATAATCTGATGGCCAGTGGCAGGGACCATGGGATGACCTATGCCAGCGCAGAGTCCATGGGCATTCGCCGAATCGAGGCGGGCATTCTGGACAATGGTACAGATATGGACCGCGGGATGACGCCGTTTGCAGCCGGACTTGAAGCATTCGTGGATTTTTCCAAACCTGATTTTGTTGGTCGAGATGCTCTGAAACAGGCGGAACGAACATGTCTTTTGTTTGGGCTCGTCTGTGATTCGGTAGCGCCGCGGGCGGGACTGCCCGTGTTCCAGAGTGATGCGCAAGTTGGTCAGGTCACAACCGGTGATTGGTCGCCGACCCTGAACACAGGTATCGGCTACGTTCGATTTGATGATATCGATTCTGTTCAGGGTAACTGGCTCGGCCAGAAGCTAATTCTGGGCGACCTCGACAGTGGGCGTCATGACTGCGAAATCGTTCCGTTGCCGTTTTACGATCGCGTAAAGAAAATTCCCCGGGGATTAGGCAGTGCTGAACTGAGTCAGGAGTAGGTGTACATGACCGATATTCTGATTAGACCCGTCGTGGATAGCGACGAGCTTGATTGGCGCAGACTCTGGGCCTGCTATCTGGAGCTTTATGAAGCAACCGCCGCCGAAGCGATCTACGCGGCTGCCGATGAGGCGGGTTGTCCTTCGGTATACTGGTTGACACAGCACCTTAACGAGGCGGGCAGGGGCCCTTACGATCGTATCGGGTGGTTGACGCCATTTATCCGCTATAACCGCGAGTAAATTAGCCAACGCCTGAATACGCAGTATCCGTATGATCCAAGCACAAGATCCATATGCAGTGTTATTTGAGCCGGTCAAGATCGGACCACTGACTGCGCGTAACCGGTTTTACCAGGTACCGCACTGTACCGGCGCGGGTCGGAACTATCCGTCTGTCAGCGCCCATATCCGCGCCACCAACGCCGAAGGCGGATGGGCTGTGGTGAGCACTGAGCAGTGTGATATTCACTACAGTGCCGACATGCGCTCCCAGGTACGGTTGTGGGATGAGCGCGATATCCCGTTTCATGCACGCATGACCGACCTGGTGCACCAGCACGGTGCCCTGGCAGCGTGCGAGCTGGTTCACAACGGCAGTTACTCGCCCAACCATATCGGACGGGAGATCCCCCTTTCACCAGTCAACACACCAGTTCAGGGTCCATATCCTGTGCACGCAAGGGCAATGGATAAGCGTGACATCGCCAGTTTCCGCCAATGGCACCGGCGCGCTGCCCGACTGGCCAAGCAGGCCGGGTTTGATATCGTTTATGTCTATGCCGGTCATGACATTACCCTGCTGTTAGAGTTTCTCTCGCCACGGATCAATACGCGCAGTGATGAGTATGGCGGCAGTGTTGAAAACCGGGTCCGACTGTTCCGAGAGTGCATTGAAGAGGTGCGAGACGAAGTCGGCGACACCTGTGCCGTGGCGGTGCGGTTGGCAGTCGATGAACTGCTTGGCGACAAAGGCATCACCTCTGCGGGGGACGGCCGTGAGATCATTGAAATTCTCGCAGAGTTGCCCGATCTGTGGGATGTCAATGTGAGCGACTGGAACAACGATTCCATGACTTCCCGTTTTGCAGAGGAAGGTTACCAGGAGCCGTACGTCGACTTCGTAAAATCGGTGACCAGCAAACCCGTGGTCGGGGTAGGTCGGTTTACGTCGCCGGATACCATGGTGTCGCAGATCAAGCGAGGTGTGCTCGACTTCATCGGCGCAGCCCGTCCGGCTATTGCTGACCCATTCCTTCCCAACAAAATCGAGCAGAACCGTCCCGACGATATCCGCGAATGTATCGGCTGCAACATCTGCGTTTCCGGTAACAACCTGAACACACCCATGCGCTGTACCCAGAACCCGACCCGAAGCGAAGAATGGCGCCGGGGCTGGCATCCCGAGCGCATCCCTGCCAAAGATACGGACGACAGCGTTTTGGTGGTGGGTGCCGGCCCGGCCGGGCTGGAAGCCGCCCGTGCTTTTGGCCAGCGCGGTTACGACGTGATGCTGGCAGAAGCCACCCGAGACCTGGGCGGGCGGGTCACCCGGGAGACCACGTTTCCAGGGCTTTCGACCTGGGCCCGGGTCAGAGACTGGCGGACTGGGCAGATCGAAAAGATGCCCAATGTTGCGGTCTACCGGGAAAGCCAGATGAATGCAGCGGCTGTATTCGAAACTCGCTGCAGCCTAGTGGTAGTGGCGACCGGGGCGACCTGGCGCCGGGATGGATTCGGCCGTACGGACAGGGCCATGGTGCCGGGAGCTGATCGTGGTAACGTCTATACGCCAGATGACATCATGAACGGTGCTGAACCCGAAGGCCCAGTAGTCGTTTTCGATGATGATCATTACTACATGGGCGGTGTAATTTCGGAGCGATTGCGGGCCCTGGGAACGGAAGTCGTTCTGGTGACGCCTGAAGTAGTTGCGTCGGCATTTACGACTTACACCCTCGAGCAGAGTCGGGTCCAGGCCCGACTCATGGAGGCCGGCATTCGGATTGTTGCCGCCCACAGCCTGGTCAGTATTGGCGCTGATGTGGTTGAGTTACGGTGTACCTATACCGACCGGGTCTCGTCTATTGCCTGTACATCGGTGGTCCTGGTCACTGCACTGACGGCCAACGATGCTCTCTATACCGATCTCGTTCAGACAGAGGTGGCCGATGGTGATGGCGAGCCCCGACGGATTGTCCGAATTGGAGACTGCTATGCACCGGGCACCATCGCGGCTGCAGTCTGGTCGGGACATCGGTGTGCGCGTGAGCCCTTCGCCGAGATCACCGACGAGGTGCCTTTCAGACTAGAGCGTGTCGAAATCGCTGATGGCTGATCAGCAGAACGCTATCGACCAGTACATCGGTGCCGGAAAAGAGGTACTAGATACGCCAGTACTGCTGCTGGACCTGGATGTCCTTGAACGGAACATCCTGAAAATGAGCAAAACAATTATTGGTGAGGCCGGCGTCGGTTGGCGACCCCACACCAAGGCCATGAAGAACCCTGATCTCGCCCGCTTGTGTCTTGACGCGGGTGCTCACGGTGTAACGTGCGCCAAACTGGGTGAGGCCGAAGTGATGGCCGACGGTGGGATCACGGACATTCTCGTCGCCAACGAGATTGTCGGCGCGAAGAAAATCGCCCGTCTCGTCGACCTGTGCAAACGGGCAGATATCATGGTCTGTGTAGACCAGCTGGACAATGCCCAGCAGATCGACAAGGCAGCTCGTGCTGCTGGTGTACGACCCCGGGTGCTGGTAGAAGTCGATGTGGGCATGGGCCGCGCAGGTATTCAGCCCGGCGCTGCTGCGGTCGAACTGGCAAGCCAGGTTTCAGGGCTTGGAAACATTCGGTTTGTCGGTCTTCAGACCTGGGAGTCTCACACCGTGGCGATTTCGGACACGGATGAAAAAAAACGTCAGATTCTAATAGCGCTTTCTCAGTTGAACGACACTGCCGAGCGTATCCGATGCACAGGTATACCCGTCGACATCGTGAGTTGCGGGGGCAGCGGCACCTATTGGATCAGCGCGTTTGCGCCGGGAATCACTGAGATTGAAGCCGGCGGAGGGATCTATGGTTGTGTCCGTTATCGCAAGAGTTTTGGCGTAGAGGTCGAATCGGCTCTGACGGTACTGTCGACGGTGACCAGCCGCCCCACTGCAGATCGAATCATCTGTGATGCCGGATTCAAAGCCACTGGCAATGTATCGCCGGATCCGGAACTGCGGAATATTTCAGATTGTGCGTCAATCAAATTCTCCGCCGAGCACGGTATTATCACTTTGTCAAAAGGGACACCGCAGCCGCGGGTCGGTGACACCATTGAATTTGTGCCTGGTTACTCGGACTCGGCGATATTTCTTCACGAATATCTCTACGGTGTCCGTGACGGTCTTGTTGAAACGGTATGGCCGGTCATCGGCCGCGGTAAGCTGCAATAAACGACAGCGGCTAAGGGGAAGAAGTACTGAGGTCAGGCTGGTCTTGTTGCTCGATGACATAGACCCGATCGACATAACCCTCGATAAAGGCGTCCTTCTCGTAATGCGGCCCGATTTTCTCTGCGACTCGGATCGACCGGGTGTTGTTTGGATCGATCGTTGATACCATCCGTTTCAGACCCACCACGGTGAAGCCGTACTCCTGTATGGCTTGGACAGCTACGGACAAGTCGCTTCGTTGCGCTGATTATTGTTGTTATGGAATAGGACTGGTCGGTTCAGAGGTCCAGCCGGTACACCCGCGCAGCGGTATCGTGGAAGAGCATTCTTTTCTCGTCGAGTGAAAAGTCCGCGACCATTTTTTTGTAGGCACGAAAGAGATCGTCAAACGGTATCCGAAGGCCAGCAACCGGAAAGTTGCTTGCAAACATGCAGCGGTGTGGCCCGAACAGTTCGATAGCTTCCAGTACAATCGCACGGTTTTCTTCATACCGCCAGGGATCGTTCTTTAATCCCAGTTCTGAGAGTTTGACCACGGTGTTTGGCTCATTCGCCATTGCCTGCATGGCATCGCGCCAAAGGGTCATACCGGTTTGGCTGCGGTCCCATGGGAAACCCGTGTGGTTGATAATGACTGATGTCTGGGGAATCAGCCGGGTGATGTCCACGGCCTCTTTGAGATGCCACACGGGTACTCTCAGGTCGTAGCTCAGGTCATATTTTTCGAGCAGCCTCAGGCCGCGACGCCACAGCGGATCACCCATGGTACCGGGGGCATCGGGGGACAATACGCCGGGCGCATTCCCTGTTCTGGGTTTTGAACGGATACCGCGCACCATGGACCGTTCTGCCTGTTGCGCGATGATGTCTTCCGCATCGGGCGTATCAAACCAGGCATGGGCAACGATCGCAGTGGGCATGCCGTGCGTTGCCGCGATCTGTTTAAGCCAGAGCGTTTCACCGATCTGGTCGGTGCGCTCGCGTTCGGCCTCGCAGTGCACAGTGGCGATGATGTTGTGCCCAGCGGAATCTCTACGGTAGTCGCGAGGGAGGTAATTACACCGTAGGGCAGAATAATCGCCCAGGAAAAAGTCCGGTTCAGGCTGGTCTGTTAAGAACGGATAATGGCCCTGATCAAGATCCCACAGATGATGGTGAGCATCAATGATCTCAATGTCTTCAACCATTGCGAAAGACTAGAACGCCTGACGATGTGGTCAACGGAATACAGGTGCGTCACCAGACACTGTTGCGCGCAGCATCACGCGCCGGTATCGAGCGGAATCGTAGGACGCTACGGAGTGCATGGTGCACCGGTTGTCCCACATGATTACATCATTCTGTGTCCAGTGATGCTCGTAGACAAATCGGTCTTGCGTCGCAAATTCATAGATTTCTTCGAGGATCGGTCGGCTTTCTTCAGCAGACAGGCCAACGATCTCAGAGATGGTATGCGGGCTGATATACAGTGCGGTGCGGCCGGTCACAGGGTGTGACCGTGTCATGGGGTGCTCCTGCACCAGTTCCTCATGCTGTTCTAACGAATGTGCTTTTTCACCAAACACCAGGGTCTGTATGTAGTCATAGCTGTGCACCGCATGGTGAGTATCGACCAACTCCTTGAGGTGCTGGGGAAGGGTTTCATAGGCCGTGTGTAAATTGCAGAAATAGGTCTCCCCGCCTTCAGGCGGCACTTCGGCGGCACGCAGCAGAGAGCCCAGGCTCGGGATCGCCCGAAATGAACTGTCGGTATGCCAGATCCGTGTACCGGTCAGGTACTTGGCTTGGTAGCTGTCCACCGAAAAGATCTGGCCATCCTCGTTCACGTTCGAGACGCGATAGATCTCCTGCTGTACTGAGGAGCGGTGTTCTTTGGATGGATGAATCTCGAGTTCGCCGAAAAGGCCGCTGAAGCCTACCTGTTCGGCTTCCGTAATGTCTTGGTCCGGGAACAGCAGCAGGTGGTGGTCCAGAAGTGCTTGCTGGATAGTCTGAAAATCGTTCGGGTTAATATTACCTTTGAGGCGCGTACCGCGCACGCAAGCACCCAGTGGTGCATTCAGAGGCGTGATTTCAGTTGGCATCAGGTGGTCCTTTGATCAGGCAGCATAACCGTTGGCAGTCGCTGGGAGACTGATGTCATTATAGGAGAATATTCAGCACATGAGCGTGATTCACTAAGCGATTTTCCCTTGATATCCTCGACATGCAGACAGTGAAGAAACAAACCCTGGCAGTGAGTGCTGGTGTGCACGCGACTCAGGATGGACTTACATCTACGGTCTACGTGCTGCTACCCATACTCGCGCAGAGTCTGGGCCTGAGTTACGCCCAGGTGGGGACCGTGCGGGCAGTCTATAGCGGCATGATGTGGGTGCTGGAAATTCCGGCCGGTATCTTGTCTGAGCGCTTTGGAGAACAACGCCTTTTGGTGTTTGGATTGATTGCGGCAGGTCTGGGTTACGGGATATTGTCGACTGCCAACAGCTTTTATGGTGTGTTGTTTGCGCTGTTGATCGCCGGTACGGGCGCGGCATTTCAACACTCCCTGAGTTCTGCGCTGATCAGTCGGGTATACGACGGTCCCAGTCGGCGTGTGGCGCTCGGCACCTATAACGCCAGTGGTGATGCCGGCAAGTTGTTGTTTACAGCCGTTGCGAGCCTGCTGTTCGGTGTGGGCATTGCCTGGCAGACGGTTGTCAGCGGTTATGGGGTTCTGGCACTGCTTGCCTCGGCTGTACTGTGGCTGGTTCTGCGACGACTGCGCTCCAAAGGTGGTGAGTCGATCCAGGCCAGGAACCCAAGCACCACAGCCAGCTGGGGTATTACTGACCGTTCAGGATTTCGATGGTTGGCTGCAATAGTGTTTTTCGACATTGCCGTACAGGACGGGTTTTTAGTGTTTGTTGCATTTCTGATGATTGAGAAAAACATACCCGCCGGTTTGGCCGCCTTCGCGGTTGTGGCAACGCTCGCGGGGGGGGTAATCGGAAAATATGCCTGTGGTCATCTGTCGGCACACATGGGGGTGGTTCGTTCTTTGTTTCTGGTCGAGGTATTCACTGCTGTAGGGATTGTGGGTGTCATCCTGTTGCCGCCAGTTGCGGCGTTTTGTTTGCTGCCCCTGGTGGGCATCGTGTTACAGGGGTCGTCGACCATCACCTATGGCTCAGTCAGTCAATTTGTGGATGAAGCCCGCCAGTCGCGTGGGTTTGCGCTGATCTACAGCATGGCGAATGGTGCGTCTGTCGCCGGTCCGGTGGGATTTGGCATGATCAGTGATTTTTACAGTGTGGGTACTGCCGTGGCGATAATGGCGGGGGTGACACTGCTGCCGCTGGGTATGTGTGGGCGATTACAGGCTGGCCTGAACCGGGTTGGTCAATAGGGTATAACGATGCTTCACAATGTGCTTGGGTTCCAGATAACACCTTAGCTGGCCAGCCGGGCTGCGAACATGCTATGACTTTTTTAAAAGAGGAACTACGTCATTCGATGGTCCAGGTGCGCTGTGAAAAGTTGTCTGATCTGCCTGCACACCCCCTCGATTAATAATCTTAAAATTTCTACAATCGTCGACGCTGACAGATCAGGAGTCCGTTAAATGTCCAACAATGTAGTCACAGAACTCGCACCGACTGGCACCCTGCGTGCCGCGATTAATCTGGCCAACTTCCTGCTAGTGAGCTCAAGGGCCGACAATGGTGACCCCCAGGGTGTGGCGCCGGATCTCGCGGCGGCGATCGCGGACAGTCTGGGCGTGGGTGTTTCGTACGTACCGTTTGAACGACCCGGGCCCCTGGCTGATGCTGCCGTGGAGGGCGTCTGGGATATCGGACTGATTGCTGTGGAACCGGCTCGCGCTGAACACATCGAATTTACCGAGCCGTATGTTGAGATAGAGGCAACCTATCTGGTGTCTGGTGATTCAGATATCCGGACGATTTCGGAGGTCGATCAGCCTGGTGTCCGGATCGCGATAGCCGCGCGCAGTGCCTACGATCTTTATCTCAGTCGAAATCTGCAGCATGCAGAGCTGATCAGGGCTGAAGGGATTGACGGCTCGTTCGATCTTTTTGTTGGCGAAGGACTGGACGCGCTGGCTGGACTGAGACCGCGTCTGCTCTCGGACGTGGTGCAGATTGAAAATGCGCGCATACTCGACGGCCGGTTTACCGCGGTACAGCAGGCCGTGGGTACCCCTTCCGATCGAACCGCGGGCGCGGCCTACCTGCGGGATTTTGTTGCAGAAGCCAAAGCCAGCGGCCTGATTACCGAACTGATCGCACGTCATCAGGTGGATGGCCTTTTGGTAGCAAGTTGACGATCAGTGACCGGTGATCCAGCTTTCAGATTCAGGACCGTGAATCGATGCCACTTAAGTACGTCGCCACAAACTGGGTGTGTTTCAGTTGAGAAAGCAAAAGCGGTGCAACCGGTATCGGTTACACCGCTTCAATTTAGTTTGTCGTTCTGGTAACGAGTTCTGATACAACGACTACATCATAACCCGCACAATCGCCCGCAGATTGACATTGAAACTCGAAAGTGCTGCCTGGTAGGCCGCATCGGCGGTCAGTGCGTCGTAGGTTTTCTCGATCGCCGCCATCGATGGATAGGTGACGCCGAGTAAGCGGTTGCCCGCATTGCTGCCGGTTACCAGTGTCCCGTAGCGCAGCGTGAGTGCACCGCCATCCGCAAAGATGGGTGCCAGCTGAGTGACAGTGTCAATCATGGTATCGGCTGCAGTAACTCGCGTGAGTACAATGAACTTGGGAGTTTTGGTCGTATTCTGGTCAAAGGGCACGGCATGTATTTTGAGGAGGTTTCGCATGACCACGCTGACCTTGCCGCTGGCCATCATCGCTGCATAATCCGAAGACGCAGCATACACATCCAGCGCTTTTTCAAATCCGTCCATTCCTTCGTAGGCCTGGAACAAAGCCAATGAGCCGGCTTGTTCTCCGGTGGTGATGATGCCTGCCCGGACAACGATTGCACCGGCTTTGGATTTAAGGTCATCGATGACACTTCCGATCTGTTCCATCGCAGTCGCTACATAAGTGGGGTCACATTTAGCCACGGTAATCACAAAATAATTGGCATCGGCCATAGTTATATCCTCCTGCTGTTGTTGGATTGATCGCTACGCCAGGTGTTTAACCTGCATGAGTTATGTTACACCACCGTGGTGATGATCGTAATCGGTTTAAGGTTGTACTTAGGACTTTTAGTATACTGATTGGTACCGAAGCCACTGGCCTGATAGGGGATAAATGACCCCCCACGCATGTCGCCACTTTGGTTAAGGTACAGCAACTATGGTCAGTACATTTAAAGCGGTTCATGCGCAGGGTTACCATCAGATCATGGGTCGTTTCAGCACCCGGTTGGCGACTTCATTTTTGAACTACGTCGGTACCGTGCCCGGGCAGGCTATTCTGGATGTGTTTCTAAGTGGCAAGCCGGACGGGTTCCGGTCCTTTCTCGCCTCGGCCTGGATCTGTAAAGGTATTGTTGCTGAAGCCGGTTAGCGGTTGGATTGCGTGTCAGGGAAAGATTACTGAAAACGACAGGCTTTACGGAGGTATGATCTACGGATGATTGAACACCATATTGATATTGCGACTGATGACGGCCAGATGGCCACCTTCATCACCTATCCCGAGTCCGGTGGACCATTTCCTGTTGTGCTGTTTTTAATCGATGCGCCTGGAAAGCGTGAAGAATTGCACGACATGGCCCGGCGGATCAGTGCAACGGGCTACTACGTCGTGCTTTCCAATCTCTACTATCGCGATGTCCGCTCGTTTACGGTGCATCGGGAAGACCCCGCCAGTACCGAGCAGATGTTCGATCTGATGTCGAATCTTGACAATCGTCTGGTTGCTCAGGATGCTGCTGCGATGCTGGCCCATGCAGACGCCGATGCTGTTGCGGATGCCAGCCGGGTCGGCGTTACCGGGTATTGCATGAGCGGGCCCTTTGCATTGTGGATCGCTGCAGAATTTCCGGAGGTGGTGAAATCGGCTGCTTCGATCCACGGGGTGCGCCTTGCCGTGGATGCCGAGGATTCTCCACACACCCGGGCAGCGGAAATGAAGGGTGAGATCTTGGTTATGGCAGCCGAGCATGATGCCTATGTGGACCGGGCACATTACGATCGGCTGGTCGGTGCGTTCGAAGCGGCAGGAACCAATGCCCATTGCGAGTGGATCGATGGCGCACACCATGGGTTTGTGTTTCCCAACCGTGCCAAGTTCGACAAAGAGGCAGCAGAACGTCACTGGGAACTGCTGCACTGCTTGTTTGATCGCACACTCAAAAAACAATAGGTTTGAGTCTGCTCGGCCAGTACATTGTCGCTACCAGGGCAATCTTTCCCCCAAACTGGCGACTATGCAGTTGAGCGGGGCGACTTTTACCAACTTTGCCTGAGGAGAGTCGAATGAAGGTTGATGGCGGTTGCTTATGCGGATATATCACTTACGAAGCAGAAGTTGACCCTGAAAAGGTGGCGGTTTGCCACTGCACAGATTGTCAGACCCATTCCGGTACCGCCTTTGGTGTGGTGGTAGGGATTGCCGATAACCAGTTTCAGCTGCGAACAGGGGAACTCAAGACTTATCAGAAAACAGCTGACAGCGGTACACTGCGGGCACTCGCGTTTTGTCCGGAATGTGGGACCCGGATCTATGCGCGAACCGAGGATGACGACTCCAAGTTCTTCGGCTTGCGGGTCGGTACGGTGACTCAACGCAATGAGTTGGTACCTAAAGTGCAGGTGTGGTGCCGTTCCGAACAGGACTGGGTCGCTGATCTGTCGTCAATTCCGAAGGTCGACCGACAACCGCAGCTTTAATTGCGCTAGGATGTTCAACAGGTCTGAAGGGTTCACGGCGTCATATAGGATTCCCGAGCACAGGAGATTGCTCATGAACGGGTCATCTTGCTTGAAGCCGAAAAACAGTTTTTGATGAACGTCTTTCTAATTCTGGCAGCTGTGTTGGGCACTTTGGGATTGCTAGCCGGCAGTCTCGGTGCCCATTTGTGGCAGGATCTTTTGACAGATTCGGATGTTGCGGGCCGATTTCAGCGAGCCGAAGAATATCTCTTCTACCACGCCTTGATGCTCGCGGTGGTTGCGTTACTGGTCGAACGATTTCCGACGCAGAAATTCCAGTCGGTCGGCTGGTGTCTTGCAGTCGGTGTGTTTATTTTTTCCGGCAGCCTGCTGGTGTACAGCGTGACTGGATTTCGACCTATCATCAAAATTACCCCGCTTGGCGGTTCTCTATTGATTATCGGCTGGATACTGTTGGGAATACGGTCATGGCAGATGTATCGCCGGCACAGGGGCCGATAGCAGTCTCGGAACAGAGAGAGTTTAGTGACAGGCACCCACACAATTCACGCCAAGCACCACCATTTTGGCTGGGATAATTCATTCCTGCCAGTGATCACCGTGGCGCCGGGTGACTCGATGGAAATCGATACAGTCGACTCATCAGGTGGCCAGCTGACGGTGAATTCGAGGGTGGGAGATGTGTCGGTACTCGACTTTGAGAAGGTCAACCCTGTCACCGGTCCGATCCGGGTCGACGGTGCCGATCCGGGGGATATTCTCAAAGTGACCATCGATCATTTCGCTCCCTCTGGTTGGGGCTGGACGGCGGTAATCCCCGGGTTCGGTCTGCTGGCCGATCAGTTTACGGAGCCTGCGCTACACACCTGGAGCTATGATCCGAATGCTCTGTCACCTGCTGCCTATGGGCCGGGTGGCCGTGTTCCGTTGAAACCATTCTGTGGAACGATTGGCGTAGCGCCGGCGGCTGATGGACTGCACAGTGTTGTGCCACCGCGTCGAGTCGGTGGCAACATGGACATTCGCGATCTCTGCGCTGGCAGTGTGTTGTATCTGCCGGTGGAAGTAGCGGGGGCTTTGTTCTCTATTGGTGACACCCACGCCGCCCAGGGTGACGGGGAGGTCTGTGGCACTGCAATTGAGAGTCCGATGTCTGTGGGCCTGAGCTTCGAGCTGATTAAGCAGACGCCTTTGGCATTTCCACGATACGAGACCACAGGTCCCGTCACAAGCCATTTTGATCTGAAGGGTTATCAGGTCACCACTGGAATCGGTGACGACCTGATGCAGGGAGCCCGGGATGCCGTGAGCGGGATGATCGATCTATTGAGCACGCAGCAGGGTATCTCGGCCGTTGAAGCCTATATGCTTTGCAGTGTGTGTGCAGACCTCCGGATAAGCGAAATCGTCGATCAGCCCAACTGGGTCGTGTCGCTGTATTTTCCGAAAATTGTGTTTGATTAAACCGCAGGTTGGCTGCTAGACATGACACGAATGGCAGTCACAACAAAAGACGCCCACCGAAGTGGGCGCCGTGATTGGTCATCCCAGTGAACACTATCACTGGATAGGGTGCTGTTCTTAGCTCAGGAGGTTGCTCTTAAGTTCCGATAAAACACCAAAGTCCACTGGGAATATACGCATATCACTAGACATGTGATCACCTCCTTCTAAGTTGTTCGTCGGGCCTCAAGTGTAGAGCGAACCTGGCACTGTGGCAATGGGTGGGCTGTGTTTCGGTTGGTTGCTATGATGGGAGGGCCTGGAAATCGATTTGGATGATCCAGTGACCAGTACGTGGGCAGTTCGACGACACGGTTACAAAGGTGAAATTAAATGGCACTTAAACGATATGTGACTGAAATGGGTATGGGGGTGGATGTACATGGCCGAGATTATACGAATGCGGCCCGTCGGGCCGTCTCGGATGCAATCCGTCACTCGAGTCTTCATTTTTTTCAGGCGACGAACAAGTCGCGGGAAGACATGCGCATTACGCTGGTTATTGGTGTAACTGAGCCCAGTGCAGTGGATTCGGAAGCTGTTGCATCAGAGTTGCCGTACGGCTCGGTCACGGTCGAAGTCAGGCCGGGTGGTCTGGAAGTGCCCAATGAAGCTGGCGACGATGCAATCGTTATCGCAAATGCTGCTGTTCTGGTATGTTTCGAGGAGTAACTAAGCGGTCGTTCCGGTGACGGTTAAAACCCGAGTGATGAAAACTTCAACTGAACGAATTCTTACAACCCATGTCGGCAGTCTGCCCAGGTCGGATAGCCTAGGCGCATTGCTGCATAAGAAAGATCAGGGTGAACCTTATGATCAGCTAGCGTTCGATCAGTGTGTGTCGGTTGCTGTAGACGAAGTTGTCGCCCGTCAGGTGGCTGCAAAAATAGATCTGGTCAGTGATGGTGAGATGAGCAAGATCAGTTATGCGACCTATCTCAAGGACCGCTTGAACGGTTTCAATGGTACTGCCCGAGAAAATCGTGCAGCCGGTGATCTGCTGGATTTCATTGGCTATGCGCGTCGGCTGGTCGAGCAGGGCGGCACAGAGCGCAGCCTGCAGGGCCCCGCCTGTGATGGCCCGCTTTCAGTGCGTGATGACACCGTGCTGCAAAAAGATCTCGCCAACTTCAGCGCAGCAGTAAAAGCACATCAGCCGATGGAAGGATTTCTGACCGCGTCCTCACCAGGTGTGGTCACGGTATTTCTGCAAAACCAGTACTATCCTGACCACGATGCCTACCTTGAAGCGCTGGCGGAAATTCTTAAGGCCGAGTATGAGGCCATTGTTGCATCCGGCGCTATCCTGCAGCTGGACTGCCCTGACCTCGCCATGGGTCGTCATGTGGTCTATCGGAAAAAATCTGTGGCTGAATTTCGAAAGATCGCGGCCCGGCACATCGAGGTGCTCAACGCTGCTACCACAGATATCCCGCCAGAATCGATGCGCCTCCACCTGTGCTGGGGAAACTACTCCGGTCCACATCATCATGACATTGAGCTGTCCGATATTCTTGATCTGGTGTACACGGCTCGGCCACATGCCATCTCTATCGAGGGTGCAAATCCCCGCCATGGACATGAGTGGACTGTTTTCGATCGCTATCCGCTGCCCGATGGAAAGATAATCATTCCAGGTGTGATCGATTCGACCTCCAATTTCATCGAACATCCGGAACTGGTTGCACAGCGGATCTGCGCCTATGCCAGTAAAGTCGGACGTGAACGCGTCATTGCTGGTGCCGACTGCGGCTTTGCAACCTTTGCAGAGCGACCCGCTGTCGATCCGGACATCGCCTGGGCCAAGCTGGGCGCCCTGGTCGAAGGTGCTGCCTTGGCCAGTGACCGTTTGTGGTAGTTGGGTCGTGTTGAACTGGTATGCTGCGCGATGATATATGACATTACAGCAGTGTCGTGATAATGAAGAGACAGCACACAGGGTTTCTGAAAGTAGGATCATTAGCAAATGGCAGACCGCATTCCAGTCATTGACCTGGCGCCCATTATCTCGGGTGACCCGGGCGCAAAGATCAAGGTCGCAATGGAGCTGGGTTCAGCTGCGCAGACGCTGGGTTTTGCTGTCGTCGCCGGGCATGGTATTGACCCGATTATTGGCGCCGAGCTGCGCGACGCTGCGCTGCGGTTTTTCGATTTGCCGCTGGAAGAAAAATTGGTTATTCGTCGACCGAAGAATGATCAGAATCGGGGCTACATTCCTTATGGAGAGGAAACGCTTGTTCGCATGGCCGGTGGAAGCAGCCCACCTGATTACAAGGAAGTTTTCGCTATCGGGCCGGATAATATTCCAGATGAACCTTACTTTACCGGACCTGGCAGCTACCCGAGTTTTGCGCCCAATCTTTGGCCTGTTGCCCCAATCAATCTACGCTCCTGCATGCTGGCCTACTGGGAAAAGATGGAGGCTCTCATGCGGACCATCGCCGAGGCTCTGGCGATTTCACTTTCACTTCCGGGTGATACCTTTGCAGATATTCTTGATCACACGCACACCAGTCAGCTCAGGCTGTTGCACTATCCGGCGGTTAGAGGAGATGCTGAGCCGGGACAGTTGCGGGCCGGGGCGCATACTGATGTTGGTATGATGACCATTCTGCGTAATGATCCGGTTCCTGGCGGCCTTCAGATCAAAATGCGTGATGGCGGCTGGGCCGACGCACCGGCAGTCGATGATTCGTACATTCTCAATATTGGTGATTTGCTGATGCGCTGGAGCAATGATCGGCTTGTCTCTACATCTCACAGAGTAGTGTTACCGCCTGCTGGTGCCGATGAGCTTTCAAGGCGACTTTCAATCGGGTTTTTTGTCGGACCGCGATACAACGCGATGGTGGAGTGCCTGCCGACCTGCAGTAATCTGGACAATCCGCCGAGATATGCGCCAATTTCGGTACATGACTACCGGACGAGCCGCTTTGCAGCCGGTGCCGGTGACAATGAGCCCTATGGGCTTGCGGAAAACGGAGGCTGAAGCGATGGAATTTGGGATCTTCAATCTGATGGGATACCGGTATCGGGAAAACTCGACACCGACTCACCGCTTGGTCAAAGAGGCGACCGAACAGACACAGCTTGCTGATGAACTGGGTTACGAAGTTGCTTGGTTTGCCGAACATCATTTCTCGAATTATTGTGTATGTCCATCGCCCCTGATGATGATCGCGCACTGTGCACCGGTGACCACGCGGATTCGCTTGGGTACGGCAGTGGTCGTGGTGCCACTGTATGACCCGCCCAGGCTCCTTGCGGAGATTGGTATGGCGGATGCCATGTGTGATGGGCGGTTGGTCCTGGGTATCGGCAGCGGTTATCAGCCTTATGAATTCGATCGCTTCGGAAAAGACCTGGAGCAGTCGAAAAAAATCATGGAAGAGTTCATGGATATGTTCGATCTTGCCTTCACACGGGAAACATTCAAGTTCAACGGTGAGTATTTTCAGTTGCCCGAAACACATATCAGCGCGCAGCCGTTGGGGGAAAGACCGGAGGTGTGGCTCGCGGGGGATAACCCGGTCCTGCACCGCCTGGCAGCCCGCCGTGGCTACGTACCGTTGTTTACCGGACGGTTGATGGGGCCTGACTATCTGTCAGATATGCGCCGCACGATAGAGAAATCGTGGGTCGCTGAAGGTCTTGAACCTGATCAGATGCCGCTTGGCATACAGCGTTTTCTGTGTGTGGTGGACAATCGCCAGGAAGCGTTGGCGTACGTAGACAACGCCCGGCACCAGATGAGACTCGCTTCCAACTTGCGACGTCGAGAAGAGGTCGTGGATGGCGCAATGCTGATTGAGCAGCCGGCACCCAACGAGCCCACAATCGACGAGGCCGTCGACAATCTGCTGGTGGGTGATTGTGAAACGATTGCAGAAAGGTTATGCACCGAGATCCGGGTGGCACGTCCCTCGCATATGATGTTTCACTTTCAGGTCGGCGCATCGTCTTTCAAAAAGGCATTGACATCGATTGAGAAATTCCAGACCCACATAAAGCCGATGGTCGAGAAAGAACTCGGGCCGTTAACTGAATTGAATAACGGACAGTCTAGCGCGCAGTCGGTTGTTGCTTAGGCCGCGGCCTCAATCCGAAAAGCCGGTATCACTTCTTCGGCAAAAAGGCGCAGGCTTTTCAGTGTATTGTCTATTCCGTAGTACGGCGGATAGTGCAAGACCAGCGACGTAATGCCTGTCATCTCCTGTAACTGTTGAAGGCGCCGGATCACTGTGTCCGGACTGCCATGTAACAAAGTGGTCTCTGCCAGTTCGTCGTAGTCAAGTTCACCGCCTTGATCTTTTTCGGACACAGCACCGAGATAACCGGCCGCGTTTTTGGCCATGAAGTTCTTGATATGGTGTACCAGGCCGGCGGCACTGTCTTCTTTTGCTTTTGCGTCTGATTCGGCGACATAGACCCATCGGGCCTGGTCGATGTGACCGCAAGCCGGGTTCCCTCGCCATTTTTCCGGGGCATCGTTCAATGCGGTACGATAAAACTCCGTCTGGATCGCGACCCTGTCGAAAGCCGGCAGGGTTGACAGCATCAGACCGCAACCATGATGGGCAGCCACACCGATTGAACGGTCGGTTCCGGCTGCAAGGTAGAGGGGCACGTGGGGCGTCTGCAGGCTTGCAGGAAAAATCTCGTAGTCGCCTGATACATCGAGATTGAAATACTTGCCGTGATGTTTGATTCGACGACTGTGCAGTGCGTTGAGCACGATCTCGAGTGCCTCCTCCTGAATGTCACGGCGCTCATCAAACGGTACACCCATGCCCTCGAACTCATAGGGGCGGTAGCCTGAACCCAGGCCCAGAATGAAACGGCCGTCACTCAGAATATCGGCAAACGCAGCGTTCTCAACAACCCGCACCGGGTTATAGAGCGGTAGTGTCATGACTGCGGTACCGAGTTTGATATGCTCGGTCTGTGCTGCCAGATAGCCGATATAGGTGAAAGGGTCCGGCAGAATGCCATAGCCATTACTGAAATGGTGCTCCGCGATCCAGGCGATGTCATAACCGAGTCGGTCCGCTTCCAGGATTTCAGCTGTGGTTCGGGCATGGACATCACGATGCGGATAGGGTTCCAGATCGGTATGAGGGTGCGATGTAAACAGGACGCCGAAATTCATCTTCGTGTTACCTCCGCTGATCCGGGCTCGCGGGCAGTCTGATTATTGCCTAGACAGGTAGAGTCAAGTCGGTGACTCGATCTCATTAGAGCACACCTGTAGACGGTGTACAATTTATCCTGTATCCCCTGTAGATGTGCAGTGTTAAGGTCATTTATGATGAGCAGAACAGACGTGGCAGTGTCTAAAGCGAGTATCGAAGACTTTCAGGTCGAAGGTGTGGTTCTGTTGAGAGATGTTTTTACACCCTGGGTCGAAGGCGTACGCGAGGCGATAGAGCAGAATAAGCGTAATCCGAGCTGGCGGGAACGGACTTACCGACCCGAAGAAGGCGGAGAAAGTGAGTTCTTCCAGGATTACTGTGTCTGGTCAAAGTTTGCAGGGTATCGCGCAGTGGTTGAGTCGTCACCGATGGCCCAGATCGCTGCACAGCTGATGCGTTCGTACACAGCCCGCATTTTTCACGATCATATCCTTGTTAAAGAGCCCGGTAACGCGGTTGTCACCCCCTGGCACCATGATCAGCCGTATTACCTGGTTGAGGGATCTCAGTCTGTGAGCTTCTGGGTACCGGTCGACCCGGTTTCAAGGGACCGCAGCATCGAGTATGTCGCCGGGTCACATCGCTGGGGCAAGGACTTCACCCCAAAGCGCTTTGACGGAACGGATTTGTATGCCAATGATCAGAATGAAGGGATGCCTGATATTGATGCCGATCGCGAGGCATTTGACATACGCGGTTGGGCCGTAGAGCCCGGTGATGCGATTGCCTTTAATTTCCGTACACTGCACGGTGCTCCAGGGAATCATTCTCCTGCTAGAAGAAGAGTAGTTTCAGTTCGCTGGGTGGGTGATGATGCCACATTTGTTAAACGGCCAGGCAAGACATCACCAGATTTCCCTGATCTCGACTACGAAGATGGTATGCCCTTTGAGGGTGAAGATTTTCCGGTGCTTTACCGTAACTCCGGTGCTTTACTGTAACCAGGAGAAAATCCATGGCGAGCCATGCAACAGGTGATGGCGGTATCCCACCCAGAGATGCCACCAAGCGGGGGTTGAAACGCATCATGACGCTGGGTGGCGCCTACGGCACCCGAAACTACACCGTAAAGGATCTGCGCGATCAGAAGGGTCATAAGGTGCTGGTCGAAACGCTGCCGTTTTCAGTTGAAGAAGCCGTAGCGGCTGAAGAGGCTGGTATAGACACCATGAAGGTACGGTTTGACCCTTCACACCCCGACCTCGCTGCAGCAATCCGGCGTGCAGCACCCAACACATTCATGGCATTTTCCGTGCCTCTGGTTGCGGCTGCCAGTGAAGCCGATGCGGTGCGGTTGGCCTACGATGCGATGGCGATGGGTGCAGATGCGATCATGTGCCAATGGAGCCCGCGTTTTGTGAGTGCAGCGGCTGAAGGAGGTGTGCCAGTACAGGGCCATGCGGGGCTGGTGCCGAGGAAAAGTACCTGGACCGGGGGTCTGCGAGCTGTGGGCAAGACACTCGAAGAAGCGATGTGGGTTTATCAGGAGATCAAGGCACTGGAAGACGCCGGGGCATACGCGGTTGAGATCGAAGTGATACCCGAAAAACTTCTGACCGAGATCAGTAAGCGAACCACCTTGTTGACTTCGTCTATCGGCGCCGGTAGCGGCGGCGATATTCAGTTTCTGTTTGCCGAGGACATTCTCGGCAATAACCCACCACCATACCCAAGGCATTCTAAACAGTATAGACAGCTGTACAAGATGACACAGGAGATGCAGGCCGAACGAGTAACTGGATTTAAGGAATTTATCGATGATGTTCAGCAGAGCCGGTTTCCAGAGCCTATACATGTGATTGATGCACCCGATGATTTGATTGAGACCTTTACGCACGCAGTAGATCATGCTGAGTAACCCGGGATCAGCTGACTAAAAAAGGGCCACCAACAGTAGAAGGGGATAATCGATGGAACTTTACGACACGATGAGAACGACTTTTGCGGCCCGGGATTACACTGGTGACGCTGTACCGGATGCGGTGTTGTATAAGATCCTGGAGAATGCTCGATTCTCACCCAGTGGTGGGAATCGGCAAGGCAATCGAGTTATTGTAGTCAGAGACTTAACGAAACGTAAACAGATCGCCGAGCTCGTGGAACCAGCAGCCAAACACTACACCGCCCAGGGAAAAGTTGGGGAAGGGCCATGGAACAGCGTCATTCCGACCAAGGTGACTCCTGAGGAAATCGAAGCGACGCCAGCACCTTCAAGACTGATTGAACCGTACACATCCGCCGATGTGGTGCTGATCGTTGTCGTCGACTTGAAGGTGGTCGCCTCAACCGATCAGCACCTTGATCGAGTTGGTGTGATCAGCGGAGCATCGATCTATCCTTTTGTCTGGAACATACTGATGGCAGCCCGTCATGAAGGATTCGGCGGCACGATCACGACCCTGGCTGCTGCTGCTGAATCAGAGGTTCAGGCACTCTTCAATATTCCGACTGAGTTTGCGGTCGCTGCGGTAATTCCTCTGGGTCGGCCGGTCAAGCAACTCACGAAACTTAAGCGCCTGCCCGTCGAGGAGATGGTGACTCGTGAGCAGTTCGACGGTGAACCCTTCGGGATCAACTGAATGTCATCAATCTGCGGCTTGAGAAAATTGAGCAACTGATTGGCAATAAGCAGCAGAATCAGGTAATTTTCTCCAGGATCACGACCGGAATTTCCCGCTCTGTTTTTTCTTGGTAGTCCGCATAGGGCGGGTAGATCCCAACCATTTTATTCCAGATGGCTTCGCGTTCCTCATCTTTTGCGACACGTGTTCGGGCCTTAAAAATATCATCGATCACCTGCACAGTGACTTCGTTCTGTGCCATCAGATTGTGGTACCAGCCGGGGTGTCTGGAGGCGCCACCTTTTGATGCGATGACAACATAGTCGCTACCGGTCCGGTCGTAAATCAGTGGCATGATGGACTCATCGCCGGTTCGGCGTCCACGTGTTGTCAGCAACAGTGTGGGCACCGGGCCGGTGCTGCCAGGTCTTTTGGCGTCCCACATATGGCCGGCAGCAGGATCAGTCTGGTACTGTTTTCGATGGTTGGCAATCCAACCGTCAGTGCTTGCTTGTTTGATGGGGTCAGTCATGATCGGGTTCCTCAGTTGTCAATCATCCAGACGGTTGCACTGAAGTATAGAAGATACCTGCCAATGGCTCGCAATAGAGATAGAAGCTATACAATGGCGCCCCTCTGGACTCTGGCCAATGACGCCTTACGTATTTCGGATCAATCACTCAGACCATCCATCGGTGATATTTACTCGATTTCAAAATCTGCGTACCAACTCCCAGTTGACTGGAATTCTCTGTGTCATGGGTGGGGTATCGTGTTTTACCACTACGGACACCGTGATCAAGTATCTCAGCGGGGATTACGCGCTCCACCAGATCGTTCTCATTCGAGCTGTGATCGGGATCGTGTTTACACTGGTAGTGTTTGTTCCTTTCGACGGCGGGCTTGAAACACTTCGTACCAATCGGTTGCTGCTGCATCTGGTGCGAGGATTCTGTGTGGTCATGGCCAACCTGCTTTTTTTTACCGGGCTTGCCACGCTTCCCCTGGGGGAGACCGTTGCGCTGGTATTCGTTGCACCACTAATTATCACCATATTTGCGGCAATTTTTCTGCGTGAGAAAGTTAGTGCCTGGCGGTGGAGTGCTGTCGGGGTCGGGTTGGCAGGCACCTTGATCATGATGCGGCCTGGCACCAGTCTTTTTAATCCGATGATGCTTCTGCCGGTGCTTGCTGCGCTCTGTTACGCCACGTTTCAGATCCTGTCTCGGTATCTCGGCAGAAGCGAGAGCGCTTCTTCGATGGCTGTTTACACCCAATTGATGTTCATTGCGATCAGTGCCTTGATTGGCGTGTTGGTGGGTGATGGACGTTTTACGGTACACGACGATCCAACGATAGATTTTCTATTGCGAGCCTGGGTTTGGCCGTCTGGTCGGGATCTTGTACTGCTGTCGGGTATCGGTATTCTTAGCGGCCTCGGTGCTTATCTTATCTCTCAGGGTTATCGGCTCGGTGAGGCCAGTCTGTTGGCACCGTTTGAGTACACCTCACTTCCTTTTGCCATACTCTGGAGTATCCTGTTTTTTGGAGACTGGCCTGATCTGATATCGTGGGTGGGTATTGGAATGATATTCAGTGCCGGGATGTGGGCACTCATGCATGTGAATCACAATGAACGCCAGACATGACAATCGTAGGACACAACGTTCGAAAAGCCATAGGTTTATTGGGATGTTGTTCTGCAGGCAAGTGTTAAACTCTTAACAGATATTATTTATTCGACTTTGGCCTGACAGGAGAGCCGCTATGACAAACGAGACCGTGACTATTCCAGCCCGTGGCGGCAAAGCTGTATCCATCCGTCAAGGGCAGGCAGTCAAAGTAATCAATACCCACGGTGAGCAGGTGGTCGACACCTGGGCATTTAACGCGGGAGACATGAGTGAGTTCATGTCGATGGATGCAACCCGCGCGACCCTGCAAAAACTCATAGCGGATGTCGGGGACTGTTACCTTTCGAACCGGCGAAGGCCCATACTGACGGTCGAGGAAGACACTTCCGCCGGAATTCACGATACGCTGATGGCCGCCTGTGACAATGAGCGTTACGGTCTATTGGGTTGTACGGACTATCATGATAACTGTGCGGATAACCTTCGATCCGGCATGAAGGAGTTGGGTGCGCAAGCTGCTTGGGTGCCGTCGCCGCTGAATCTTTTTATGAATATTCCCTGGACACAAGAAGGCGCACTGTCGTTCGAGGCGCCGGTCACCAAACCCGGTGACTATGTTGTACTGCGTGCTGAGCAGGATGTCATCGTCGCGTTTTCTGCATGTCCGCAGGACATTCTGCCGATCAACGGTCGGCATACCATACCAACGGAGGCTCACTTTCAGGTCATTGACACGCCGGCTTGATCCCTGAGAGGATATGCAGTCAAGCCCGCAGAATCCGACCCGAACCGCTGCCCACAATCTGGCCATCGGCATAGACTACGTCTCCATTGACCAGGGTGTACTGCACACCCTGTGAAGGCATGACCATCCGTTTGCCACCACCGGGCAGATCGTAGCGTCGTTCTCCCCGGTTCCCGGACCCGACGGTTTCTGGATCAAAAATAACAATGTCAGCGGCCAGGCCAGGGTGTAATCGACCGCGGTCACTGATGCCGAAAAAATCAGCGGGGTCCGATGTGAGTCGGCGGACGGCCTGTTCAATTGACAGTACCCCGCGTTCACGGACCCACGTTCCTAAAAGGTAGGTGGGATAGCCACAATCGCACAACATGTCGACATGGGCACCTCCATCACCGAGACCGATCAGAATGCTGGGGTCATTGAGGAGTTCGGCCACACGGTCTACCCGGGTATTGAACGAGGCCATGGTGAACTCGCAGGAGAGATCATCAGCGATTGCAGTATCCAGGAAAGTGTCCACGGCGTCCTTTCCCTGAGCGCGTGCCATTTCAGCCACAGTCAATCCCTCCAGGGATTTCAGAGAGTCGGATTGTGCCTCGTGCAGGGTGATGCGCTCCCAGTTACCGAATGTAAGCGGGTTTTTGAGTTCTTCCCGGAACTGATCTCGAAATGCTCGGTCTTTATAGACCGCTATCTGCGCCTGTTTCGACGTGTTCTCGAACAATCGTTTCCAGGACGGGAAAGCGGCGAAGGAGAATGGGCTACGCATGTTGATTTCGCGGGTCAGAGGTAAGGGCGACGTCTGTGGTCGAGCCCCTTTCTTGATCATCGGTGCGGCCCGTCGTAACGTGTCTCGAACGGCTTCAGAGATGTCGTCCCGGTCAAACAGTGCGATGAAGGTTACCGGGCGACCGCTATGGTCGAGGAGGAAGTCGAGGAGTTCACATTGTTCTTCCTCCAGCACGCCGATCTGGCGTGTGAGTGCTATTTCGATTGCGCCTTTGCCGCGGACCTTCAAGACATTGGCATAGGCTTTAAGTTCATCCCTGCTTGCATTCCGGCAGGCGAGAGGTCGGCCTTGAAAACCCAGATGTTGGTTCAGGATGGTACTTGAGAAGCCGAAGGCACCGACGTCCATCGCTTCGCCAAGAAGCGCCTGGATGTCGCGAGTCTCCTCGGGCGTTGCAGCACGCTCCAGTGATTCTGTACCCATCACGTAGTGACGAAAAGGTGTAAGTGGCGCCAGGAATGCCAGATTCAGAGTGGGTGCGCGGCGTTCTGCAGCATTCATATATTCGGGAAAGGTTTCCCAGTCCCAGGTGATGCCTTCTTCCAGGACGTCGTACGGAATGGCTTCAACATTGACCAGATCATGCATCGCGATGTCGCGGGATTCCGGTCTGCACGGGGCAATTCCAACCCCGCAATTTCCTACGACCACACTGGTGACACCGTGCCAGGACGAAGGTGTGACTGCACCGTCCCAGCAGATCTGTGCATCATAGTGGGTGTGAGGGTCGATAAATCCTGGGGCCACGACTGCACCGTCGGCATCGATAATCTGTGTTGCCCCACTATCAATGTCGCCCACCTCTACTATCTGGCCGTTGGTGATGGCGATGCTCCCATGCCGGGCTGGACTGCCAGTGCCATCGATCAGTGTTCCATTCTTGATTAGCACGTCGTATCCCACTGGATTCTCCTCGTGAATGAATGCGTACCCACTGGGCGTAAGTCGTTGACTGCGATTCGTCAACATCGACTACAGCATTGAAACCGACCCTAAATGTAACTCAGATACCCGGTAACTTGTTTAACTTCTTGCGTATAAAAGGGGTAGCATAAGCAGTCTTTGTACCGCTATGCTGAACAGAACTTTTCTGACCGAGGACTTCGTTATGGACTTCACAGGCAAAGTAGCATTGGTGACCGGGGGCGGCAACGGAATTGGTCGTGCGACAGCCCTCGGATTTGCCGAGAGAGGCGCCGCAGTCGTGGTTGTGGATAAGGACAGCGCTGCAGCTGTTGAAACCGTACGGCTTATCAAAGAAAGCAAAAAATCCGCATTTGATGTATGCGCCGATGTGACCCGTACGGGTGATGTGCAGGCCTATGTCGAAGCCACTTTGCAGAAACATGGCCGCATCGACTGTTTTTTTAATAATGCGGGAATCGAGGGGCGTGTTGCCCCTACCGCTGAATATGACGAAGATGTATTCGACAGTGTCATTGCGGTCAATGTAAAGGGGGTGTTTCTTGGTCTTCGGCATGTCCTGCCAGTGATGCTCAAGCAGGGTGCTGGAACCGTTGTAAATATGGCCTCGATCGCAGGGCTGGTTGGTTCTCCTGGTATGCCCGCGTATGTGGCATCGAAGCACGCCGTGATTGGCCTGACAAAAGTTGCCGCCGGAGAGGTATCCGGTGAGGGAGTGCGTGTTAACGCAGTTTGCCCAGGCCCAATCGATACCCGCATGATCCATGAACTTGCGGCACAGGTAAATGTGGACGATCCCAGCGCGGTACGGATAGGCTATGAATCGAGCATACCGCTTGGGCGTTATGGTAAGGCAACAGAAGTTGCCAATGTGGTGTTGTTTTTGTGTTCTGATCTGTCGAGTAACGTTACCGGTGCGCAATATGTTGTTGATGGCGGTCGGATCGCTAGCCCTAAAGGCGTAACGAGCCGGTCGGAATAACCAGTAGATCCCAGGAGGGCCGATGGCCGATTTCATTCGAGTTGATGCGCATGCCCACCTTTATCGGACACCTGAAGAGGGCTATGCCGAAAAAACAGGCTATGAAGTTTGGGAATATGGAGCGCAGGCCGATGTTCATCAGTCTGATTGTGTTGGAACCGTTGATGAGCTGTTACTGCAGATGCGCTCTACACAGATCAGCAAAGCAGTCGTCGTCAATCTGTTTTCGGCTGTGGTCAACCGAAACATCGCGCTGGCGTCGCTTGACGATGGCTTGAGTGAAAGCGATACAGCAAAACGCACGGTGGATATCGATGACTGGATTCGCCGTGAGGTTATCTCGTTTAACCAATGGAATTGCGATCTTTCCCGACAGCATCCAGAGCTGGCAGCCTTTGTAGCTGCCGACGTCAATGCTTTGCCTGGATCGCTCTGTGCCGAACACATCAAGGATATGATCGAGAACCATGCGGCTGCGGGGGTTAAGCTTCACGGCGCGTTTCAAGGTTTCGACATGTCAGACGAACGTTTATGGTCGACGTATCAAGTCTGCCAGGATCTCAACGTGCCCATCATTGCGCATTCCGGCCCGGATCGGGAAAGCAAAGGATTTGCCGAACCACGCGCCTTTGCCAAGATGCTGGATTCTTTTCCGCAACTTCGCATGGTGGTTGCTCACCTGGGTGGCGGCACCTGGACGCAGACATTGGATATCGCGAAGGCTTACCCCAACACATATTTCGATTGCTGCGAAATCATTGAGTGGACCCAGAGCGATAACGGCCCGACTGAAAAGCAACTCGCACAACTGATCCGGGATATCGGGTCTTCCCGAGTTATGATGGGCTCAGATTTTCCCTGGTACGACCTGGATCACTCCATCGACCGTGTGTTCAGTTTGCCGATCCTGTCGATGGAGGAAAAAGAAAGAATCATCGGCGCCAATGCAGTCGATATACTGGGTCTTTGATAGCTTTATCCTGCCGAATTCTGCGCCGTGCCTTTGGCAGGCGTATTGACCCTCACCCCAATGCCCCGCCGGCCATGGTCAGAGATTGGGCCGGATGGTTGAATCGGGCGGCAAGTGTGCGCAGGGTGTTGTGAAACTCGTCTCGATTGACCGAGCACTGCTGCAGATGGCGTACGCCAGCAGTGGGATCGAAAGCGGTGCGGCCGTGCAGGACCCTTTGGTTATCGAATAGGTGTAGATCGCCCGGTGCCATCAGGCAGGCGAACTTGAGTTCCTCTGAGTTCACAATATTCCAGAACGCCTTGATCGCTTTATAGATCGATTCCATCAGTTCTTCGGGCAGATCCTGTGGGGGAATGGTCCGGTCAGTAAAGCGGATGCCTTCCACATCTCCATCGATATCCAGGGCGATAATGCGCCGATGGGACTGCATATCTTCTTCGGGTAGTGCTCGACGCTGGAAGAAAACAGGTACGCGGCACAAAATATCAAACGATGCATGATCGCTTTCTTTCAATACTTGAGCCACCTTGAACCCATCGACCAGAATGGTTTCACCACCATCGTCCAGTGAAGCGGCCAGGCAGTGAAACAAGGTGATCCCGGGGGCGGCGTGGCGATAGCTCTCATCGGTGTGTGGGCCGAGATACTTGCCGGTGTTGGATCCAAGCGTCAGGTTGGTGCCTGTTCTCACGTCGAATACCCGACCGTAGTTGTTCAGATGAACACTGCCGAAATGTCCTGCCACAGTCGCCACTGTCCCTGGCGTCAGCGGTACATTCCTGAGTCTGGCAATGCCAAAGTCTCGAACGGACAGAGCAATCTGTAGAATGGTTTCAAGGTTATTCAGGTCTGAAAACAGGTAAACTGGAATTTCTCCCGTATTGCCGGCATGCCACAACACAGGGGTGGGTTTGCGTTGACGACGGGTCGCTGCATCGTAGGCGCTGCCTAGCAATGTTGGTAGATTGTGGGTGGTGTCAATCTGACCATCTGCCCAGCGGATTTCCAGGGTATCGTTTTTAATTTCGAAACTCTCAACCACTAGAGATTCTGGATCGTCCGGCAGGAGATCGATTTTCACACTGGTGTCATTAGGCATACCGTCCGGGCAGCGGGCATTGTGCCGCAACCAGACGTAATGGAAAGTGTGGGATTTGCCCGAAGGCCAACGGACAGTCAGTTTTCGCTGTTCAGCATCGATCGATGCGCTGACAGATGTTGAGGACGGGTGCATACAGGATGGTGGTTCTGAAGGTTTCTTGCTGGCACGCTTCAATAATTTTTCGTTGGCTGGGCTAACCGGGTGCAAACGCCTCCAGTGTTCTTTCGGCTGCATCCAGGTCATCCGGGGTATGCACTGGCTGGATGCATACATGGGTGGCGCCGGCATCGAAGTGTTCATCCAGTCGTCGCTGGATCTTATCTTCGTTACCCCACACAACCATGGCATCGATAAATCGATCGCTACCACCATTGTCGAGATCGGCCTCACTGAATCCCAGGTTGTGCCAGCACTGTCGGTAGTTTGGCAGGCCCAGATAGCGTTCGAGTTCACGCCGGGCCAACGCTCGGGCTTCGCTCGGTGATTCCTCCAGGCAGACTTTCTGTTCGACTGCCAGCCATTTGTCCGCACCGAGAATGCTTTTGGCGCTTGCTGTGTGTTCCGGGGTGACGTTATAGGGGATAGCTCCGCGTGTCAGTTCAGCCGACAGAGCCAGCATTTTGGGCCCCAGTGCTGCCAGGACCACGGGCCAGGTCCGGCCACCATCCGCATCTGAATACAGTTTCTCGAGGTAGGTGCGCATGGTGGCCAGCGGTTTGGTATAGGTGTGTCCCCGGACCTGTTCGACCAGGGGTATGTGCGATACACCGAGTCCGAGTACGAACCGGTTGTCAGAGACTGCCGACAGGGTATGCAGGCCCTGTCGTGACGAGTACGCATCGCGGGCGTAGATGTTGGCGATAGAACTGCCGATACAGATGGTTTTGGTCTGTGCCAGTAAAAAACTTCCCAGCGCCATGGATTCGAACCCACGGGCCTCGGAGTACCACAATGTGCCGTAGTTCAATGACTCCACTTTTTGAACAAAACGTCGCCATTGCGCCGGTGTCAGTTTGTCGGCGGCATACCAGACGCCTAGTTTGCCCAGGTCCATGGGTTTCCCTATTCTTAGAGGCCTTAAATGAAGTGTAGCAGTGGTGTGAAAACTACACGCAACTATCGGTGGCCTGATGCCCTCAGGTTTGTTTCAGCGAATGGTACGTCTCAGTGCCTCACCAGGCAGTGTAGCCCCCATCGATCAGCAGATCCGTGCCAGTCATGAATGTGGAATCTTCACTGGCCAGGAAAACGGCGGCCCGGGCGATCTCGTCAGGCTCACCCAGGCGACCCATTGGATGCTTGGCACCCCAGATGCGCTGGGCGGTTTCGAGGTCTCCAAAACGCGTGGCTAGCCGATCTGTGGCAACACCGCCTGGAGACAGTGTGTTGACCCGGATCTGGTCGGTTGCATAGTCGAGCGCCATACCCTTTGCCAGCTGAGTCAGGGCGCCTTTGGTGGCACAGTAAAGGCTTTGTCCGGCGCTGGCGACCCGGGCCATCTGCGATGCGATCAGAATAATCGTGCTGCCAGGGGATTTCTTCAGATGAGGAATGGCGTGCTTGCTGATCAGGAAACAACCCGTAAGGTTCACATCGAGGGCGTGCTGCCAGTCCTCTTCTGAAAGTTCGTGAACCGGTACGATCGGAGACAACAGGGCAGCCCCACCGATGACCGTGGTGAGCTGGCCGAAACTTGATACGGTGAACTCCACAGCCTGTTTTGCTGCGTCGGTATTACCGACATCACAGGTAATCGATTCGGCCAGGCCGCCTTTCTCACGGATGCCCTGTGCCACTGCAATGGCACCTTTCTTATTGATGTCAGCAACCATGACTGCTGCACCTTCTTGAGAAAAGCGTTCGACGATGGCCCGGCCAATACCATTCGCAGCACCGGTAACCAGTGCCACTTTGCCGTCAAGTTTTCCGCGTGTCTCGGTCATTCGGTGTTGTCTGTGTCCGGGTCAGTTTTGAGCAGTTTAGCAAGATCGGAGAATGGCTGGTGCGTCGCTGTGCTGGAGCGCTGTTCAAAATGCGCGTCTGCCGTTAGCGGGTCGACCAGACGCGCGTGCTCATTGTCATGGCAGTAAATGCAGAGATTTTCCCAGTTGCTGCCATCGGGCGGATTGTTGTCGTGATTATGATCCTTGTGATGTACGGTCAGTTCATGAAGGTTTTTCTCATTGAACTCGCGTCCGCAGCGGCCACAGACCCAGGGATGGATCTTGAGAGACTGGGCGCGATAGCCTTGCTCGCGAGTGTCTCGGGCCCGGATTGCATCGACCACGGCCTTGTCGAGTCGCTGTTCTCGATCACTCATCAGAGGCACCTCCACAACAGGTCGGCGTCCGGCTGTGGACAAAAATCAACCGCTGCGGGAACCGGTTGGCGTATCACTGTGGGTCTGCCATAGTGTCACTCCCTATCCAGGGCAATCGGTGGTGACGCATTATTCTGGCACAGAAAAGCACAATGTTGAGTAAAACCCAATTGTCCGACTATTCAAATGAAGGTTATGTCTTCGTTCCTGAACTGTTACCTGTCGTTGACATCAAAGCAGTGATGGCCCAGTTACTTGAACTGTGTGCGCTTCAAAGACCCGAAGTCATATTCGAGAAGGACACCCAAACTGTCAGGTCATTGATGAATGTACATACCTACAGCAAGGCGGCGGACAATCTGATCAGAAATCAATCGATCATCGACCCAGTGAAGCAAATTCTCGGCAGCGATGTTTATGTGTTTCAGTGTGTTCTGAATCTGAAAAGGGCATTTACCGGCGATATATGGCAGTGGCACCAGGACTTCTCAACCTACCTTATAGACGACGGCATGCCGGCTAACCGGTTGGTCAACGTGCTGATCTTCATGGATGAGGTCAACGAGTTCAACGGGCCGTTGATGCTAATACCGCGCTCGCATCACGGTGAAGCCACAAAGAATGATGTGGACGACACCACCACCTCTTACCCGATTCGGGCACTGGACAATAACCGAGTTGCAAGTGCAGTCGAAGCGAACGGTATGGTTGCTCCCAAAGGAGCCCCCGGCTCGGTCATATTTGCCAATACAAATATCATTCACGGTTCGGCGTCGAATTTGTCGCCTTGGGATCGTGCCCTGATTTCGTTGACGCTGAACTCTGTCGAGAACAAACATCAGGGGTCATGCCGACCCGAATGGGTTGTCATGAATGATTTCTCACCTGTCCAGATCAGCTGACACTTCGTGTATTTATTGAACAATGCTCTGTTATTCCTTCGGTGCCCTGATCAGCCTGCCATACTGATAAGAAGTACTGCAGCTACTGGAAAACGAATAACTCAAGTGCCGGGCCAAGACAAATACCGCCAATGAGCCTGAATGAACCCATCTCAATGCTTGCTTGCCAGCGCCATCTGTTCGATATACCGGACGATGTGGCCTATCTGAACTGTGCCTATATATCACCACTACTGAATGCGGTGCGCGATGCCGGCATTGCAGGTACGCAGCGAAAAAGTCATCCCTGGGAAATCTTTCCCCGGGACTTCTTTACCGATGCTGAGGAAGCTCGCGGACTGTTTGCCGAACTTATCGGTGCCACGGCCAATGATGTTGCACTGGGTTCTGCTGCCAGCTACGGTATTGCAACTGCTGCGCGGAATCTGCCGGTTCAACCTGGGCAGCGTATTCTCGTGCTACAGGATCAGTTCCCATCCAATGTCTATTCCTGGCACGCACTTGCGAACGAGTCGGACGGGGCAATACTGACCCTGCAGCGGCCTGAAGATGACGACTGGACACGGTCAGTTCTTGAGGCGCTGGATGAGCGGGTGGCGATTGCCGCCTTACCCCACGTTCACTGGACCGACGGCGCCATGCTCGATTTAGTACGAATCGGTGCGCGCTGTAGAGAAGTCGGTGCTGCGCTCGTTATCGATGGCACCCAGTCAGTTGGGGTATTGCCTTTCGACGTTAACGCCATCCAGCCCGATTTTCTTGCGGTCGCAACCTACAAATGGTTGCTCGGGCCGTACGGTTCAGGCTTCATCTATGCTGCCCCCAAGTGGCAGGAGGGCACACCGCTTGAGCACAACTGGATCAACCGTGAAGGCAGTGAAGACTTTTCGAATTTGGTCGACTATCGAGACAGCTATCAGTCCGGAGCGCGTCGCTATGATGTCGGTGAACGGGGCAACATCCATCTGGTGCCGATGGTCAAAACAGGGTTGTGCCAGCTGCTCGACTGGGGTGTAGATAATATACAGCACACAATAGGTGCTCGGACCGATCGGATTGCTGTGCGTGCAGCTGATAGGGGTATCACCACACTGCCAGCAGAGCATAGAGCAGGTCATTACCTGGGCTTGCGTTTTCCAGCGGGTGTGCCTGAAGGTTTGGCAGACCGTCTTGCCCAGGGAAAAGTCTATGTCAGTGTTCGCGGACGAGATGCAGTTCGGGTCACTCCTCATCTGTGGGTTACAGATGAGGATGAAGAGCGCTTCTTCACCGTTCTGACATCAGCTTTGACCCAATGAATCCACGTCTGGCACTGTCGTGACAACGTTGTTGCTCACGCTCACCCATTAGAGGATCTTTTGACTATGACTAAGGCGTATACCATCGAGGGCCGCGAGGTCATCGCAGCGGTTAAGGGATTGAGGACACAGATTCTTACAATCGGGCCGGGTCAGTGTGTACCCTGGCATCATCACAGTGTGGTGACTGATACTTTTTTCTGCATTGAGGGACCCATGCAGATTGAGACACGCAATCCAGATGAACAGCGGGTCTTGTCACCAGGCGAGACCACTGCTGTCGGTGCAGGTCAGCCTCACCGTGTGTCGGGAGTTGACGATGGACGGTGCAAATTTCTCATTATTCAGGGCGTTGGCGAGTACGATTTTGTGCCCGACGACTGAAGCGGTTGACTATGATCCCGCCTTTATCCCTGTGGGCTCGGCAACGCCGTTGATCACCAGCTTGGGTCCTGTTCCCACATCAATCAGCTCAGGACGACTGGCCAGGTACTCCGAGACGCCCGGCAGGCTTTCCACAGCTGCCATGAAATTGAGTACCGAAGCATGTGGGTCAAGTATGTTTGCTTTAAGCATTTGGGCAAGGGAAAAGTGATGATACGCAGAAAAGTCACAATAGTAAGGCTTAGCGCCAAAAAAGAACGGACCGTCCTCTGTTCGTTCCAATTGTCGTGCAAAGTTCTTTAAGGTTGCTGGGAAACTGTCGAGAAACGTTTGTTTGCGTTGCTCGTGTACGTCGCCTGCGGTGACATTCACTGTTGGATTAAGGGGCGGAAACAGTTCTTGTGTTGAATCAAATACGGAATCAACTTGGGCTGCTAACAAAGGGTCGTTGGGCATGGTGCCGGTCAGGGTTGCAACATAGCGAGTGATGGCGCCGCTTTGCCAGATATGGGTATGACCATCGACAACCAGTACCGGCAGTTGTCCGAACGCGACCTCAGGCTTCGCTTCAGGCCAGGGCTTGCCATAAAAATCCCATGCCATCTCGTAGGTATAAGGCACATTCGCATAATGCATCATCATCTGCGGCGCTTCAGCAAGAGCCCTCAATTTGAAATAGATCAACTGCACTTTGGGTAGTTTGGTCATGGTCTTTGAGTCCGATTTGGATTGTGTGTGAATGGACCTGATATCAGGGTCATTAAATCGGCAAAAAACCGGATGTCGTCACTAAGATAATACAAGAACTCAGTTTATAAAGAGGTTCTGGGACTGATCTGGAATCTGTTCAGTTTGAGTGCGCGTCCAGAACATCCAGGATGGGGGCCAAGGCCTCGATTGAAGCACAGGTGGTTGGCTCCAGCGAGATCTGCACATGGGATACACCGGCCTGCTCATAGCGAAGCAGTTCTTGGGCAATACTCTCAGGCGGGCCTGCCAAAGGTATCAGCGGTTCTCCCGCGAGGCCGCTCGGCAGACGATCCCACCAGTTATCAGCGCTGGAATCTGCCAGCAATACGGCCACGGTTGATTCGAGGGTCGACATGTCCCGACCCTGCAGGGCACAGGCCTGTTCCAGTTCCGGCAGGGCCAGGACAAAACCAGCCACGGTGTTGTGAGTAATGTCGTAGTAGAGATTCCACATATCTGCATAGCGCGCGGTCAGTCCCTGCATGCGTGGTGAGCCGGTGTTGGTGCCGATCAGGATGGGCGGCCCGTTGGCACGGGGCCCGCGGGGTTTGAGTTCGCAATCCCGTGCGGAATGATAGGTGCCCGTATAGTCGATCTGGCCGTCTCGCAGCAGGCCACAGACAATATGAATCGCTTCCTCGAAACGGCTGACCTTGTAATCAAATGGAAAACCGAAGGCTTCGTATTCGAGTCTGTGGTAACCCGAGCCCATGCCCAGAATTAGGCGACCACCGCTGATCTCGTCGACGGTGTCTGCCATCTTGGCGAGTAAGGCGGGATTGCGCCAGCCCATTGCAAGCACCAGCGTACCAAGTTCTACACGCTCGGTGATCGCAGCCAGGGCAGACAGGAATGACCAGCATTCCCACACACCTCGCGGCTGATCTTCACCTTCGAGCCGGTAGAGCAGGTGATCTACAACCCACAGTGAATCAAATCCCATATCCTCGGCCAGCCTTGCCATATCGCTGACCTCCGACCAACTGCGAACCCCGGGACCACGCAGGCCCTCGGTCTGCGGGAGCATCAGTCCGATCTTTAATTGACGGGGATGTTTTGTTTTGGTCACGACTGGATGTCTCTACGTGGGAGAGACAAGTGTATTAGAGTACAGTGTTTAAGGGTAATTAGACCAGTGCCTTGATGTGTTTAATAGAATTTTGATTAAAGGTTCAGTGAACAATTCCGGCTAAGCTATTCATGGGTCCTCCAGTTGTGCCTTGTCGCGGTCGTGTTTTAGTCAATACTAGATTTTTGTTAGACGAAATATCATGTGCAGGTAGGTTATCCTTTCGTTTCCACAAATTCCAAACGGAGATGAAACTATGACCGACAAAAAAGTCGACAATGGGGTGGATGTAGAGTTTCTACTGGGCGCCCGAGAAATGCTTACTGAAGCGCCTGAGGGAGCCCAATTTCAATGGCGTGCAAAATGTGACTGGGTCTACGGTACCCATAGCAAAACCAGTGTTGAAGGTTTTTTTGGACTTGGAGAAGAACAAAATCACAAAACCGAGCACACGTTCGATGCTGACCATCCTGAGGTCTTTTCGTCGGAGGATCATGGCGCCACGCCTGTGGAAATTGTACTTGCAGGGTTAGCCAGTTGCCTGACGGCAAGTGTCGCTGCGGTTGCCCAACATCGGGAGATTCAACTGAATTCCGTTTCCGCAACGCTTGAAGGTGGTATGGATATTCAGGGAATTCTCGGTATCGACAGCGACGTCCGCAATGGTTTTGACGGTATCAAAGTGACTTACAACATCGATGCCGATGCGTCGAAGGAAGATATCGAAGCGCTGGTTGCTCAGGCACAAAAACGATCCGCTGTCTACGACATTATCACCAACCCGACCAATGTCACGGTAGAGGTCAGCTGAACCGGCAATCTGTGGTGTCTGGGGCCCCATCGAAGATCGACACCGTGGTCATCGGTGCCGGTCATTCCGGCCTGGCGATGAGTTACTGCCTCAGCCACCGGGGCATAGAGCATGTGGTGTTGGAACGCTCTGATGTCGCGAATTCCTGGAGGACCGAACGGTGGGATTCACTGCGGTTGCTCACGCCCAATTGGCAGAGTCGGTTACCTGGATTGGCCTATGAGGGGGATGATCCTGATGGCTTTATGACGGTTCCGGAAGTCATCGAATTTGTAGATCACTATGCAGATGTAATCTCGGCACCGATCCAAACCCGTACCACTGTAACATCTGTGTGCTGTGCGGGTGATGGTTATCAGGTCGACACCGACCGAGGTACATGGAAATGCCGGGCGATCGTTGTTGCGAGCGGTGCGTGCAATGTCGCCAGCGTACCGGCAATCGCATCGTCTGCGCCCTCATCGATTGCCATGGTCACACCGCTTGATTACCGCAATCCGGACCAATTGAAAGAGGGGGGTGTACTTGTTGTCGGCGCATCGGCGACCGGCACACAACTTGCCGATGAAATTCACCGCTCGGGTAGACCAGTTACGTTAGCTGTGGGTGAACACGTTCGTATGCCTCGGGTTTACAGAGGACGAGACATTCAGTGGTGGATGGATGCGGCCGGGGTTCTTGACGAACATTATGACCAGGTGGATGACATTAAGCGGGCGCGCAACGTGCCCTCTCCACAGCTCGCCGGCTCGCCCGGGCGGTCTACACTGGACCTCAATGCGCTCACTGGAATCGGCGTTAAGCTCATTGGTCGTCTTGCGGGTATTAAAAATCGGAAAGGACAGTTTTCTGGGTCGCTGCGCAACAATTGTGCACTGGCTGACCTCAAGATGAACCGGCTGCTCAACACGATTGACGAGTGGGTGTCTGAAAACGGTCTCGACAATGAGGTGTCGCCTCCACATCGTTTTGCCGCGACCACTGTTGAGAAATCGCCGCCACTGGACCTTGACCTCAGTAATGGTCAAATCCAGACCATTGTCTGGGCGACAGGTTTCCACCCTGACTATTCCTGGCTGGGTGTGCCGGTACTGGATCGGAAAGGTGAGATTCGCCACGAGGGTGGGGTTGTGGACTCACCGGGCATGTACCTGATGGGTATGACTTTTCTCCGCCGTCGAAAGTCGAGCTTTATCCACGGTGCCGGCGATGATGCCCGGGATCTCAGCGATCACCTGACGTCTTACTTGGCCAATACCATTTCGAATGCAGATTCAATTCTGCAGGCAGGCGCAAATAAATGATAAATAGCCTCTGCAAGATCGATGGAGCTGAGCTTGCCGACCTCTGATTCCTGTTTTATCTGCTGTATTGTGTTGTAGGGCCTTAGCGACCCCTGCTATTGCTATGGCACGCCAAACCATTCCAGCCCGTCACGGTGTCGCGATTCAACTTGATGCGGGTTCAGAGATTGTCGTCATCAATACCCATGGCACCCAGGTGCTCGACACCTGGGCTTTCAATATGGCTGACCCTAGCGAGTACCTATCGATGGAGCACACTCGTTCGCGCCTGAGTCGATTGTCACCCGGGGTTGGAGACAGTCTGTTTTCCAATCGCAGGCGGTCTGTTTTAACAATGCTGGAAGATACGTCACCGGGGATTCATGACACGTTGCTTTGTGCCTGTAACAGGGAGATCTACCGTGAACTCGGTTGTGATGACACGCACCGCAGTTGCGAATCGAATTTGCATGAAGCCCTGTCGGTGATGGGTATCCGGGTTCCAGGGACGCCTGCACCACTGAATTTGTTTATGAATGTTTCAGTCGCCCCCGATGGTGCAATTGACCGGAGGCCGCCCCAGTCGCGGCCGGGAGACCGGGTCAGACTTCGGGCAGATATGCACGCGGTCGTTGTCTTTTCCGCCTGTCCGCAAGATATAACGCCCATTAATGGTGCCGAGTGTACCCCGCGTGATGCACACTATGAGGTGATTTCCAGGAACCCGGCACAGCAGAAACTATAAAGTGATAATTTTGAGATTAATTCAACTGGGTTGGAATTCTTCTGAATAAGCAGTCTCTATACAAGTCATAATTCTGAGCGCCGATTTGCAGATGACGATATCATTGAATCGCACGGTAATTCTTAACTGACCATGAAAGCGGCTGTTTTCAAACAACCCGGTACCCCGCTCGCCATCGAGGAGGTCAACGATCCTGAGCCGGGTCCGGATGACCTGATCCTCAAAGTGAAGGCGTGTGGGATTTGTGGCACCGATCTGCACTGGTCTCAAGGGAACGATCCGAGTGCAGGTTGGCGTCACCTGGCACCCGGATCGGTCATGGGTCATGAATTTTCCGGTGAGATTATCGAGCTCGGGAAAAACACCCGTAGTCAGTTCCGTGCCGGCGAACGGGTCGTGGCACAGCCCTTCATCGGCTGCGGCAGCTGTAGCGCGTGCCGTGCCGGCCGATCCTATCGCTGTTCAACGGTTGTCACGCGGGCCAGCCCAGAACTGACCGGTGCCTACGCCGAATACACGCGAATCGGTGTGGCCGAAACCCTGAAGCTGCCGGACAACGCAAGTTTTCACGCGGGCGCCCTGGTCGAGCCCTTGGCGGTCGGATTAAATGCAGTCAAGCGTGCTGGGCTGCAGGTCGGTGACCCGGTGTTGGTGATTGGTGCTGGACCGGTAGGTTTGTCCGTTGCCCTATGGTGCCGCTTTTTCGGCGCCCGTGATGTAATCGTGAGTGACCTGGTTGACGCGCGGGCGGTTCGCTGTGCCGAATTTGGCGCCACCGCGGTAATCGATGCCGCGAATGAAGACGTTCAGGCACGTTTCCGGCAGATCGCCGGCCGGCCACCGGCTGTGGTGTTTGATTGTGTGGGTGTGCCGGGCAGCCTCCAACTCAGCATTGACCAGGCACCGGCCGATGCGCATCTTGTGGTTGTCGGGTTGTGCATGGCGCAGGACGCATTTTTCCCTGCCAAGGCCATCGTGAAGGAACTCCACATCACCTTTGCATTTGTGTACTCGAAGGCAGACTTTCAGTTCGTGATTGACATGTTGGGCAGTGAACGGATTCCAGTGGATGCCCTGGTGACCAGTGTTGTTGGTCTGGACGATTTCCCGAATAAATTCGAGGCCATGCGCACACCCGGTGCCGACCTCAAAGTGATGCTGGAACCGGACTCAGGTATAAACAATCTCTAAATCTATTTATTAGTCCAAAGTATGGTGACCGCTTGTTAGTACACGGACTTAATCGGCATCGAGTACAGCCAGAACATCCTTGGGGTCCACCGTGAAATCGACGCCCGCTCTTTCCTGTTGCAGACACATGGCAACGCGGGAATCTCGATCACCCCAGCCTCGATCCAGAGCCTCGGTCATGTCGGCCAGGGTCAGGTCGATCAGGCGCATGGGTACGCCAAGTTCCCGCCCGAGCTCTGCGGCCAGGGCCACATCCTTGTGGGCCAGGCGCAGGGTAAAATCTGGGGGGTCATACTGATTGATCAGGTAATGTTCTGCCAGGCTGTCGAAAGTCCGCTGCCGTCCGCGGACGCCTTGGCGAACCGCCGCAAACAGTGCCAGAGGTTCGACGCCAGCCTTGACGCCGGCGGAAAATACCTCTGCCAGGGCGGTCTGAATGGCATAACCGGCGGCGTTGTGAACAAGCTTGGCCACAGTGCCGGCGCCGATCGGACCGATATAGCGGACCTGATCACCCAGGATGTCCAGGGCCGTCCGGCTAGCGCTGAACACGGTCTTGTCGCCACCGACCCAGATGGCGAGTTTCCCTGAGGCCGCGCCCTTAGGCCCACCGCTGACCGGGGCATCCAGGCAGTGAAGGCCCCTGGCCGCAAAGACTTCGTGGATATGACGGACCGTGGTCGGAGAATTGGTGGAGAGATCGAACAGCACTGTACCTGGTTTCATGCCGGCAATCAGGCCGTCGGTCTCGTCCAGGGCCACCTTTTCAACCTCGGTTGGCCCGGGCAGGGAGGTCAGGATCACTTCCGAAGCAGCCGCCAGTTCCCGTGGTGTATCGGCCCACTTGGCGCCTGCCGACAGATGCGCGTCTGCACTATCTCGTTGAATGTCGTGCACGGTAATCTCTGTGCCTGCCTTGATCAGGTTGCTCGCAAAATGGGCACCCATTGTGCCCAGGCCGATAAATCCGATCTTTTTCATCTGTTCTTTCCTCAGCTCTGATTTTCTTGATGGTTCCAGGGCGCTTGAGTTGCTAACAACGGGGCCTGGCCCCGACTGATCGGTAGGCTAAATCTCGCCCGGCGTGTGACGCACCAGTCCATGCAAGTGTTGTACTGCCAGGCTTCGGAGACAACGCATCAATTGGCTGGGTTTGTGCCATTGTGAGTTCTCCCTGAGTGTTGCAGCATCGTGAGAATCTTCGGGTGCCTGATCAGATCCCCGGGCCAGGTAAACAGGAGAGGTACTTTGTAACGGTGTTTCCCGGTGAGTGGTTCACCCGGGACCTGTTGATGTTGTTCGATCTCATCGCGATAAGACCGAGCTTCGGTTACAGACAGAACCCGGTAGGGAAAGCAGAATTCCGATCTGCGGTATTCGCGAATCATGTCATCAGATAGTGCGTTAGACATGTGGATTGGTTCTCCATCATTCGAAGATGAAGTATCTCAACATCACCGGACTGCGACAACTATAATCAATTTGGATAAGAGAGGTTGCTTTGGCTTATGAATTGATGGTGACCGACATCGAAGCGTTTGCTATGGCCGATCAAGATACTGGTTAATCAAAGCATAAGGATTGTTAAAGATCATCTTCCGGCACGCAGTGTGAAGCAAACAAAATAGGACAAATACAGATGGCATGGCGTCTGGGTATTGATATCGGCGGTACTTTCACAGATGTTGCGTTGGTCAACGATGTCGACGGTACCATTGGTATTGCCAAAACGCCCACTACTCCGAGTGATTTCGGCAAAGCGGTGCTGAGTGGCCTGCACGACGCGCTCGATCGTTATGGTGTGCAGCCTGATGAGGTGTCGCTGCTGTCTCACGCGACTACCGTGGTGACCAACTCGATTCTCGAAGAAAATGGCGCGTGTACCGCGCTGATCAGTACACGCGGCTTCCGTGATGTGCTCGAGCTTCGACGTTCTGCCCGGTCCGATCTGTACGACATGTTCCAGGATCCTCCGCGTGTCCTTGTACCAAGACATCGCCGCCTGGAGATTACCGAACGGCTCGATGCAACGGGTACAGTCATAGTACCCCTGGACGAATCCGAAATTCCCGGGCTGATCAAGGAACTTAAGGATCTCGAAGTCGAAGCGGTCGCGATATCGCTACTGTTCTCGTTTCTCAACGACCACCATGAGTGCCGACTTGGTGAGGCACTGCGTGAAGCGCTTCCCGGCGTGGCCATTTTTCTCTCCAGTGAAGTTTTGCCTGAGGTCCGGGAATTCGAGCGAACCAGTACCACAGCGGTCTGTGCCTATGTGGCGCCAATTCTGGGGTCATATCTAAAGCAGCTCGAAACTGCGACCGACAGCCTGGGTTTGCCCAAACTGCACGTGATGGGCTCAACCGGTGGGGTATTTGATGTCCGGGAGGCGTTGAGGTTGCCCGTGAATTCGGTCGAATCCGGCCCGGCAGCAGGCGTAATTGCGGCACAACTGGTCGGCGCTCAGCTCGGTGAGACCAATCTGATTTCTTTCGACATGGGCGGAACAACTGCGAAAGCCAGTTTGATCCGGGACGGCCAGATCGAAGTGACCGCTGACTACGAAGTTGGGGGTACAGGCAGTCAGAACAGGTGGGTCACGGGATCAGGTCACCCGATCCGTGTGCCGGTAATCGACCTCGCCGAAGTCAGTGCCGGTGGTGGCAGTATTGCCTGGATCGACCCGGCTGGTTCCTTGCGTGTTGGACCCCACAGCGCCGGTGCAGAACCGGGGCCTGTCTGTTACGGTCAGGGCGGTGATCAACCGACCGTGACCGATGCGAATCTGGTGCTTGGGTACCTGGACGCGCATTCACTGCTGGGCGGCGATTTGCCCATCGATTACCAGCGCGCAGAGTATGCGCTGCAAAAGAAAATCGGCGATCCCATGAACATGACCGCCCTGCAGGCAGCCGCAGCTGTCCGGGAAATTGTGAACAACGGGATGGCCGAGGCACTGCGGATCGTATCAATCGAGCGCGGTCATGATCCGAGGGAATTCAGTTTGGTCGCTTTTGGCGGTGCAGGACCGGTGCACGCCGCCGCGCTCGCTGACGAACTCGACATCCCCCGGATCATCGTCCCTCCCATCCCGGGCGGCTTTTCTGCGCTCGGCCTGGTGATGACGGATGTGCGACGGGACTATGCAAGAACGCTTTACCGACAGCTCGAAGATCTCCCTGCCAGTGATATCGAAGCCGTTTGGTCCGAGTTGCAGGCTCAGGGTGAGGAGATGCTGAGATCCACGGGGATCAGTCCGGATCTCTGGCGTTTCAGGCGATCGGCTGATCTGCGCTACAGCCGGCAGGCCTATGAGTTGAACGTGACTGCTGAGCCAGGGGAATTCACCGATAAGACCAAGGCTGAGTTGGCAGGGAATTTTCATTCCCGTCACGAACAGACCTATGGCCACAAGAATCTGACCGAACCAGTGCACCTGGTCACGCTTCGACTGACAGCAGTTGGAAAATTGGGCAGGCTTGAGATTACCGACACGCCTCGTTCGGACGGCGCGAGCGAGAAATCCCGGCGCCCAGTCTGGTTTGCCCAGACCGGTACCACGGACTGCAGCGTACACAATCGCTCCAGCCTTGCCGCTGGAATCAGTCTCGACGGTCCCGTTATCGTTGAGTCGCTGGACAGCACCCTGGTTGTGCCACCCCGTTGGACGGCGCGCAATGACCACAACGGCTTTATCACCCTGGAGCGATCTAATCGTGAATAACGACGCATACCGAAACCGGGTGACCGACCCGGTCACTTTCGAGGTGGTCAAGAACTCCCTCTACAAGGTGGCCGAGGAAATGAAGATCGTTCTCGCCAAAACTGCTTATTCCCCGATCCTGAAAGTTGCCGGGGATTATTCCTGTGGAATCTTCGATACCCAAGGGAACATGGTGGCCCAGGGGCCAGATCTGCCGATTCACCTGGGTTCGATGCCGGATGCGGTTGCTGCCGTAATCAACAAATTCAAGCACAGTACGGTTGAAGGTGATGTGTTCATTCACAACGATCCGTATTTTGGTGGCTCGCACCTTCCGGACGTTAATGTCGTCGCACCGGTGTTCTACCAGGACAGAATCCTCGGCTGGACCTGTGTTCGGGCACACTGGCCTGATATCGGCAGTGCCACACCAGGAAGTTATGGTGCGGTGACCGAGATCTATGGCGAAGGATTGCGTATGCCCCCGATTCGACTCTATCACGCAGGTGAAATCGATCCCAATGTAGAGGATCTGATTCTTGCCAACGTGCGCACACCGGATGAACGGATGGGGGATTTACGGGCGCAGGTTGCCGCTAACCACCGGGCTTGCCAGAGGCTGGTCAGTTTAGCCTCGAAGTACGGCGTAGATGTATTGACCCGCATCATGCGCGAGGTGATGGATTACTCAGAGAAGTTGATGCGACTGATGTTGTCGGAACTGCCCGACGGCGAGGGTGTTTTCGAGGACTTCTGCGATGGTGACGGCATTATCGAAGACGGCGAAAACGAAGACATGACCTTCACGATCCGTATTCGGGTATTAAAAGCAGGCGATACCGTCGAAGTGGACTTTGAGGGCAGTGACCCGGCGGTCTCAGGGCCTATCAATGCGCCGTTGTCGGTGACTGCGTCGGGGGTCTACTGCTCGTTGAAGATGATTGTCGATCCGAACAGTTTGATTCCGCCCAATTCCGGCGCTTGGCGCCCGATTCGGGTGACGGCACCGGAAGGCTCTGTGGTTAATGCCCGTTTTCCCTCACCCGTGGTTTACGCCAACCACGAGATCAGCCATAGAGTGGCGGACATGACATTTGGCGCCATGGCTGGCTTCATGCCTGACAATGTTATGGCGTGCAGTCAGGGTACTTCGGGCATCATTACGCTCGGCGGCGTAGACCCGCGCAACGGTCAACACTACGTCAGTTACGAAACCATCAAGGGTGGCATGGGGGCAAGACCCAACAAGGACGGTATCAACGCAGTTGCTGCTGGTATTTCGAATACCATGAACACGCCGATTGAGATCCTCGAACTGAGTTTTCCGGTTCGAATCGATTATTACGAAATAACGCCGGACAGTGGGGGGCGTGGCAGGTACCGTGGAGGTTGCGGCTCGCGCCGGGCCTGGACCATTGTCGATCACAATGCGCGTGCGGCGGTGTGCGTGGAGCGCACCAAGTCGCCGCCGTTCGGTGTTTGTGGAGGCGAGGCCGGCGCCCGGGCAAGCATTGCGCTTAAATTAGCGGACGGTTCGATACGCCCACTTCTGACCAAGGGTGGTTTCAATGCTCCGGCCGGCTCACAGATTCTGCTTGAGGTCCCGGGTGCGGGGGGTTACGGCGATGCCAGAGAACGTGATTCGCAAGCGTGTGCACGCGACCTGCAGGATGGTTATGTCAGTGCTGAACCAGATTAGACGACGTGAGCTAATGCAAGACCGGGCCAGTCACAATATGATTGCTGTTATGGCGAGAATACTCGGTGTCTATTTGCGCGAGAACCGTTGGTGTTAGTCATCTTTCAGTCTTGATTAGAAATTGGATAGTCAGCAGATCCGTATTGATAACTTGCCACGCCCAACTTTGATGGGAAATACCTGATTCAAGCACAGACCACTGCTGGGTCATTCTTGGCGATTGTTCTCTAAACTAGTCGCCATTTTCAATAGTTGTATATCGGTATTAGGGAGTCCAATTAAAGATATCCCAAGCGGCAGATTATCTAACTTTGCCATTGGCAAGCTGATCTGTGGTAAACCACCCAAACCAGCAATACTGAGCAGACACATCGCTTGATAGCGATAAATATCTTCAATAGTGTTGGTGTCAGTGCCTTTGAGCGGTGCCACACGCGGTGAGGTCGGCAGACACAGCACATCACCTGGTGTCATGATCTTTTGCAAGCGGTCAACAAATTGTTTGTGCGCGGCCCTGGCAGTGGTCACCTGTGACTCGGTAATTTCACGGGCTGTCGCTATTCGTTTATCAATCCCGGGCCCCAAAACAGGATTTTCAGCCGTGATCCAGGAGCCCAGAGATTTCCAGATTTCCGCACCCTGAATGGTTCGAAAGCACTCCATCCATGGTTTTAGACCATCTAGACTAACTTCGATCTCAGTACTAATCGCGAACCTCTGGCGAAGGTGTTCTATACTGGATTGCAGTGCTTTACGTATAGCTGGTTCAACCAGCGCGAAAGCATCAGACACCACCATCAATCGATTGGGTTCCGTTGCTTCGCACTTGCGTAATATTACACGCCCGACCTTTTCAAAGATTTTGGGATCACGAGCAAACCATCCAACGGTGTCAAAACTTGGCGCGAACGGAATAACGCCCCTTGCTTCAACGTTACTGTGGGTGGGTCTGATTCCGTAGACGCCGCAGTAGCTGGCGGGAAGTCGGACTGAACCTGCGCAATCAGTACCCAGGGAGAAATCTACCAATTCACCTGCCACGGCCGATACCGAACCACTGGATGAACCACCCGGAACCCGAGCCGGGTCAACCGGATTTAGTGGTGTACCATAATGAACGTTTTCTCCGGTAAGGCTATACGATAATTCGTCGGCTATGGTACGACCGACTAGACGTGCACCGGCATTTAGTAACTGGTTTATAACAACAGTACTCTCAGAAGCTGGCTCATGAGAATTAAGCCATACGGGCTGACCGAATCCGGTGGTAGAACCGGCAATATCCATCACGTCTTTGACAGCAAACTTTAAATTATCAAGCGCCCCTGTTCCTGTAGGTTCAAGAGAGACGTGATTATCGTGACAAAAGGCACCTAATGGATCATAGGGATAATCCCAATCTGCCGTTGTAGGGTTCTTGTTAGTCATATCAATTGTCAAAAAATTTCAGTGTCGCCACTACGGCTGTACCAGGAGACATATGAGCACACTTTGTTTGCGTCAGTTATGACCCATTGCTCCGGCGGAATATTCGACTTTAGCGTTTTCTGGCAATTCATGATGTTCACCTGAAATAACCTGCTATTAAGCAATCGAAATTACTGACAATAGTAACCCAGGCCATTACAGGCAGAATTGCATGCCGGTCCTGTGCGTATGTGGTCGACGGTGCGGATTAATCGCCTCGCGGTAGCCAGGTGAAACCCGATGACCCGACAACCCGACAATCTGGCAGTTACATCCTAAATCTATTGAAATACTGAAAATATTTTGGATTGCTGTTAGCAGTTTAAAGGTTCGACATCAGGTAACTGTTCTGGGGTGTTGCGGCAGGTTCAACCCCGTTTTAACCGAGTCAGTCCGTTGGCTCCATCTTGTGTTCGCTAGATGGAGGGGGTGTGTATATACTCACAAGGGCAAACGGATACATTTCGAAAATCAGATTTTCAACGAGAGGGAGGACAGCATAATGAAAAGCACTTATTTTAGATTCAGCAGTATAGGCGTTGCGGTTGTGTTGGTGTCACTCGGGTTGGCAACAAGCAGTGCCCTGGCAAAGGACAAGATCCTAATGGCGGTGCCAACTTTCTTGACCGGTGGGGGTGCCCCGGCCTTTGGCATTCCAGCGAGAAATGGTGTGGAGGTCATCGTCAATGCCATCAATGCCGGTAAAGTACCTGCGCCTTACAACACCAAAGGCATCGCAGGGGCCCAGGTTGAATTGATCATCTATGATGAGTCCGGCGGCGGTGCAAAACAGGTAACCGAGTACCGGAACAAGGTGCAAAAGCTCGGTGTTGACTTGGTCGTCGGCTATGTTTCGTCAGGATCATGTGCGGCAATTGCACCGGTTGCCGAAGAACTTAAAACACTGACGATTTTCACCACCTGTGGGACACCGAGGATTTTCGAAGAACTGGATAAGAACCCGAAGTACGTCTTTCGCACGATGAATCATGGCACGGCGGACAACGTTGGACTGGCACATTACGTGACCAAAAAGTTCCCCAATGCCACGGGTTATACCGGAATCAATCAGAACTATGCCTGGGGACAGGATTCCTGGCGCGACTTCGATCTTGCGATGAAGGTGCTCGCACCGCAGATCAAGGGTTCTGATGACGGACAGTGGCCGAAGCTTTTCGCCGGCCGCTACGGCACCGAGATCTCGGCATTACTGAGATCACCGGAAGAGCTGGTTCACAGCAGTTTTTGGGGTGGCGATCTCGAAGCGTTTATTTTCCAGGGTCTGGCGCGGGGCCTGTTCAAGAAAAAACAGTTCTTGTTCACGGTTGCTGGGACGGCGGCCTACCGCCTTGGTAAGAAACTGCCCGACGGGCTCGTATTGGGGTCGCGTGGCCCCTATGGTATTTACGCCAACAATCTGATCGATACCGAGTTGGCGACGTGGTTCCGAGATGCTTATGTCGATCGATTCGGCACCCTACCCACTCAGGGGTCATACCAGTACGCCCAGGGTATTCTGGGTGCCAAGTACGCTTACGAGAAGGCGGCTGCTGCGAATGGTGGCAAATTTCCGTCGACCGATCAGGTAATCGCGGCGTTGGAAGGGGCAACCTTCCAGGGCATCGCCACGGAAGTTCGTTTAGCACTGAACAATGGCCATCAGGGCTTGACCGATCATATGTGGGGAATTTCCAAATACGACCCGGACACAGGCCTGCCAGTGGTGACCGACGTAGTTCTCTACAAGGCCGAATGTGTCATGCCTCCGGACGGGGTTGGTAGCGTCGAGTGGATCAAGGGTGGTATGAAAGGCGCACAATGCGACTGAGTTAATCACTTGACAGTCCGGGGCGGAACCATCCGTCCCGGGCTGATAGCTCTGCCTCCTAAAACACACCCAGGAGTTCTTTGCCTGATGGGTTTCTTTTAGATATGCTGCAGTCGCTGTTCACAATCTTGACTGATGGCCTGATCTACGGGTCGTATCTGTTTATCGTTGCAGTTGGGCTGACGGTCATTTTTGGCGTTCAACGGGTCCTCAACGTGACCCACGGCTCGTTTTACGCGTTCGGGGCATACCTCGCGGCGTACCTCGGCGCAATGTGGTACGAAAGCGAACTACCCGATTTTGGTGGTTTCGTGATTATTTTTCTGGTCCCGATTGTGGTCGGCGTTGTCTTCGGTGTGCTGATAGAGCGGGGTCTTTTGAAACACCTTTACGGCAAAGACGAACACATCGTAGTACTTGCGACCTTTGCCGCATTTCTTGCTCTGGAGGGTGTCAGCCTCTTCATCTGGGGAACCGACCCTTATTTTTTTTATCAACCCCAGGCAATGCTCGGGTTCGTCGAGATCGTAGGTATGACCTACGATTATTACAACCTGTCGCTTATCGCGCTGGCGCTCATTATTGCAATGGCTCTTTGGTATTTTCTCGCCCGCACAATTTGGGGACGGATGTTGCAGGCGGTAATCTTCGACCGCGAGATCAGCCAGGCGATGGGTATCAACGTGACCGCGGTATTCCTGGGTACGTTCATTCTTGGCACGACGCTGGGTGCCCTCGGTGGCGCCGCTATCGCACCAACGATCTCGGTGCTCCCCGGCATCGGTGTGGAGGTGATTGTGCTCGCCTTCGCCGTGGTTGTGATCGGTGGCATGGGCAGTGTACCTGGGGCACTCATTGGTTCGATCCTGGTCGGGGTTGTCCGTGCGGCGGCGGTCCATGAATTTCCACATGCGGAAATGTTCGTGATCTACGCGATCATGGCCATCGTGCTCGTGTTCCGGCCGGAGGGTCTGTTTGCCCCGCCAAGGGTGAGGAAGATCTGATGGTGTGGTCTGACCGGACGGTGGTTGGCGTGACGGTCGGGGTCATCCTTGTCGCGATCATCAATTTCTTCGTGCCCGAATGGATCCGGCAGATCGGGTTGTTGAGTATGGCCATGGGTGCGGCGGCGCTCGGTTTGCTGGTGCTGTGGCGAACGGGCCTCATTTCATTTGGCCACGCGCTCTACTATGGTTTCAGCGCGTACGGTGTGGCGCTACTGAACTACCTCGGCCTGCGCGACGCCTTCCTCCTCGTCATCATATCTGCCACGATGTCGGGGTTACTGGCCTGGGGACTGGGCTTCCTTGTGCGCCGTTATCGGGCAATTTTCTTTGCCCTGCTGACGATGGCATTCTCGATGATTCTTTACGGTGTCCTGGCCAAGACCGAGCGGTTTGGCAGCACGGACGGGCTCAATATTCGACCGCCTACTTTTTTCGGCTATGCACCACAAGACGAGGCCGCGCAGATCTGTTTATTCCTGCTCGGGCTGGCCATCATTTACTTCTTGATGCTTGGTGTTCAGTTTTACCTGCGTTCGGTCCTCGGTCAGATGTCGATGGCGGTGCGTGAAAACGAAATCCGGGTCGAGTACCTCGGTTACTCGGTTGAACGGGTGGTGCACGTCAAGTACGTGATCTCGGGATTGCTTGCTGGGTTTGGCGGGGCGATCATGGCCCTTGCGATAGGGCAGGTAGACCCGGAATCTATGGTTTACTGGACCTCGTCTGGTGAATTCGTGTTCGTTGCTATTCTCAGTGGCACCGCCAACGTGGCGGCACCGTTTGTCGGTGCAGTCGTGTTCGAGGTTATTCGCCATTACGCCTGGGAACACGGCGCAAGCCTGTGGCAATTGATCATGGGTGGCACGCTACTGGGGATCATCATGTTCATGCCTGAAGGGATCTGGTCGCTGGTTCAACGAGTGGGTAAGAAAAAGGACAGTGCGCCATGACGAGCATCTTCGCAGTGCGAGACCTCGAAAAAAGCTTCGGCGGTGTGGTTGCGGCGAAGAACATCACCGTGACCGTCGAAGCCGGTGAAACGGTCGGAATTATCGGTGCCAACGGCGCGGGCAAGACTACCTTCGTGAACATGGTTACCGGCCACCTGTCGCCCAGTGCGGGCACGATTGAATTTCTGGGCAAGAGTATCCTGGGGCTACCAGCCAGGGAGATCACGGCGCTGGGTCTGTGCCGGTCGTTCCAGGTGCCGCAGGTGTTTTTGTCTGAGCCGGTGTTTGACAACGTGCTCATGGCCTACGGCATTGCCGAGGAATCGGGGTTGGGGATGCTTAATCCGTTACATAACAGTGAAAGAGCGGGCCGCGTCTGTAACCACCTCGAGCGCTATCAGATTCTCGAGCACCGGAACACCCCGGCCAGTGCGTTGCCACAGGGTGTGCGCAAGCTGCTCGATATCGCGATGGCGACGGTGCGTAAGCCGCAGCTCCTGATGCTTGACGAACCAACCAGCGGGATCAGCGTAGAAGAGAAGTTCGACTTGATGGAAATCATCATGACGGCTCTGAAAGAAGAACAGACCACCGTGATGTTCATCGAACACGACATGGAGATCGTGCAGCGCCACGTTGAACGGGTGCTCGCGTTCTCCCAGGGTGAGATCATTTGTGATGCGCCGACTGCGGAAGCGATGGTAGACGAGAAAGTGATCGAATTTGTGCTCGGCAAGGAGTACCGTGCGGGAACACACGCTGATGCTTGAGATCGAAAACCTGGCTGCCAGCATCGGTCCAACCCAGATACTACGCAGCGTCGCACTCGACGTTCCGGGAGGGAGCATGTGCGGCCTGATTGGGCGTAATGGCGCCGGCAAGACGACGGTGATGCGAACGATCATGGGTATCCTTACTGCACACAGTGGCCGCATCCTGTTTGAAGGCCAGGATCTGGTACCGGTCGCCGGTCACCGTCGGGCTCACCTGGGAATCGGTTATATGCCTGAAGACCGGCGCCTGGTGCCGCAGTTGACGACCGAAGAAAACATCATGTTGCCGATATGGGCAACGCGTGCAGAGAAAGCCGAGGAACGTCTCGCCTGGATCTTTGACCTGATGCCTGAGGTCGGAGAGTTCCGCAATCGCCGGGCATCGGAACTCTCTGGGGGACAGCAGAAATTTGTCGCCTTTGCGCGGGCGCTGATGGCAGGCGCCCGGCTACTGCTTCTGGATGAGCCAGGTGAAGGTATCGCGCCAGTATTTGCCCGCCGCATGATCGAGATCCTACAAGACCTCAAGCGCGAAGGTCAGGCCGTACTGGTAGCAGAATCGAACGACGTGCACATCAGCCACCTACTCGACCAGACATTTGTCATCGAACGCGGAAGCATTGTTGAGAAACGTTGATGCTGATTCAGCTGAAACGGAATTGTTCTTAGCCGATAACCTTAAAAGCATCTTCTGTTGGAATGGTGTCCGGGGCGGCACACGACTTCTGTGAAGCGTATACTGAAGTCTGATTCAGACGAGTATTCGCCATGTCCATAACCAGAGCATTTTCTGCAGAGGGAGTGATTCCGGCAGTGTTACTGCCGTTTTTTGAAGATCTCTCGATCGATGAGGTGGCTTATCGCAGTCATCTCCGTTATGTGGCAGCCACCGACGGACTGTCGGCTATAACGACCAATGCACATGCGTCCGAGGTCGCGTCCTGCACCTACGACGAACAGGTCCGGGTACTGAATGTCACGCTGGATGAAATCGGCGATCGCCTACCGGTCGTCAATGGCATTTATGCCGACGGTAGCCTCGAGGCGGCCCGTCTCGCGAAAATGGCTGAGGGGGGTGGCGCATCGGCGTTGCTGGTGTTTCCCCCAAACCCACTCAGTCTCGGCGCTCAGTCGCGTCCCGAAATAGCGCTGGAGCATTTCAGGTTTATCGCCGATGCAACCGACCTGCCGATCATCCTCTTTCAGTACCCGCTCTCCAGCGGCCAGGGATACCCACTCGATACGCTGCTCAAAATATGTGACTCGGTGCCGACCGTATGTGCGATCAAGGATTGGTGCAACAACGTTCAGCAGCATGAACGCCATATCCAGGTGCTGCAATCCCTGCCGCGACCAGTGAATGTACTGACGACCCACAGTGCCTGGCTCATGAGTTCACTGGTGTTGGGCTGTAAAGGGCTGCTGTCGGGTTCCGGTAGTGTCATTGCGGATCTACAGCTGGCAATGTTCCAGGCGATTGGCAATGGTGAGCTGGATTCAGCACAGGCATTGAACCATCGTATCCGTGCTGTCTCCGATGTGTTCTATGCCGATCCTTTCGTCGATATGCACAACCGGATGAAAGCCGCACTTGTGGTTCTCGGGCGCATCCCTTGTGCGGCGGTGCGACCACCGCTTGTCAAAGTAGACGCGAGCGAGGTCGAGCGTATCCGCCAGGCGATGAAGATCGCCGGTATTCAACCCGAGGGGGCCGCGGTCCAAGCAGCATAAGGGTAATTCTGCACAGATGAAAATTTCATATTGACAACTGAAATTTGATTGAGGGGACATAATCCCGCTGGATAACTTCTCGGATTCCAACCGCCACAGAACAGTGATTGTTTCTCCCTCGGACTCGTGTCCGCGGTTGCGGGGCAGATCAGACCCGCCTGGGTCGAAGAAACATTTAACTCGGAAGGAGGCGGTCAGGTAGCCCTAAGCCGAAATTGAATTAGAACCGAGCGGCGCGTGCTTACATGGCGCGGATAAACTTACTCGGTAAGATTTTGTGTGGCCAGGGTGTCTTCGGGATATCGGATCCCGGATAATTAAATAGCCCTGTTGTTTAAACCGGATTTGTTGAGAAGATAACGGCTTGTGCAAAGTATCATCGTAATAGGTGGCGGATTTGCCGGCTTATGGGCTGCGATTGGTGCAGCCCGGAAATTGGACGGGTGCAGCATCAGCAACGAAGAGATTTCGATCACGCTGATCAATGCTGATCCATACCATGCAATTCGCGTGCGAAATTATGAGGCCGACCTGGATGATGCGCGAGTGCCGCTCGACGATGTACTTGATCCGGTTGGAATCAAACGAATTGAAGGCACGATTGTCGATATCAAACCGCTTGAGCGGCGACTCACAATTCGGATGGCAACCGAAACGAAGACCGTCAGCTATGACAAGCTGGTCCTCGCCTCGGGCAGCCAGGTACGACTCCCTCCGATTTCCGGGTTGCACGGGCCAGTCTTCAATGTTGATACCACAAATGAGGCTGAACGTCTCAACCGGCATATTGCGACACTTTCGCGACTGAGCGACCGGCCAGGTGGAAATACTGTGGTGGTTATTGGCGGGGGATTTACTGGCGTTGAAGTCGCCTGCGAAATGCCGGGAAAGTTAGCTGCAGTGGGTTTCGATAGAGCCCGTATCATCATTGTCGATAGGTCGAGCCCTGTTTGCTCACAGATGGGACTTCATGCGCCGGCAACAATCGGCAAAGCTTGTTCTGCACTGGGTATTGAAATGCGTCTAGGTGCCACCGTCAATTCGCTCGACCCCAATGGAGTCAACCTTTCTTCCGGCGAGCGGCTCGACGCTCAGACTGTAATTTGGACAACAGGGATGAGGGCAAGTCCACTCGCAGAGCAATTGCCGGTCACACTCGATTCTCTGGGCCGCCTGCCAGTCGATAATTTTATGCGAGTTATAGGGGTGGAGGACGTATTTGCCGCTGGCGACGTCGCTTCAGTTCTATTGGACGGTGAGCACACATCGGTGATGTCATGCCAGCACAGCCGCCCGATGGGCCGTTTTGCGGGACACAATGTCGTGTGCGCCTTGCTGGGGTTGCCACAAATTCCGCTTCATATTGACTATTACGTTACCTGCCTGGATTTGGGCACCTGGGGCGCGATCTATACCGAGGGTTGGGATCGGCATGTTGTCCAGGAAGGTTCTGAAGCGAAAGAAACCAAGAATACGATCAATCGTGTCCGGATCTATCCCCCGAGGAGCGGTAACCGGCAGGAGATTCTCGATATGGCAAAACCCGAAATCCAGGTGCCGCCTATACGGGGTGCGGATACAGAATTCAACAGCTCTATTGGTTGATATTTAGCTTTACTGGAGAGGCTTTCGGATGAATGGGTTCCACAACTGGGGTGTCCATGCGTCTTCCCGTGTGACACTGGATGCTGTGGCTGAAACAAGGTCACGGCAGGCAGATTCAAGCATTGCCCAGGCATGGGATACTTGGACTCTCACCATTACGAGAATAACCAGGGAACGCTGATATGAAGTTCGGGTTCACGCTGCCATCTTACACCTGGCCAGGCCTTGACTATGAGATGACTTACCGAGTCACCAAGGAAATGGCACGCCGCGCTGAAGCGTTGGGCTACGACTCGCTTACCGTATGGGATCATCTGCTGGCGGCACCCGGTCTGTACGGTGGTTCCTGGCTGGATCCGTTGATGGTGCTAGCTTGTGCAGCGGGTGCGACCGAAAAGATTCCATTGGGGACCAACATCCTTGTTGTGCCGATTCGTCACCCGGTATTGCTAGCTAAGGAACTGGCGACACTGGATTACATGTCGGGTGGACGTTTTTTCTTCGGTGTTGGTCCCGGGTGGAACGAACCGGAGTTCACTTCCATGGGGATCTCTATGCGAGAACGCGGTCGTCGGACTGACGAGATTCTCGATGCAGTTAAACTTCTGCTGACCGAAGAGAAGGTTTCATTCAATGGAAAGTATTACCAGTTCGAAAACGTAACAATAGAGCCTCGCCCGGAGAACTATTTTACGGTGTGGATTGCCGGCGGCTCGCGCATACCAGATCCGCTGTCACCGGATCAGCCGTACATGGTCAAGTCAGTGCTCAATCGCATCGCGAAACACGCTGACGTATTCACCTGCCGGGCATCTGGCAACACAGAGTGGGTGGTGCGCGATTTCCAGACCGTGCGGACACACCTTCAGTCCGTAGGCCGTGATCCAGCGACACTGGAACTCGCACATGTGCAGGCCGGTTACGTGGTCGATACCGCGGATTCGAACAAAGCGCTGTCAATCCAGCGCAAACCGATGGAAACGATCATGGGCCCCAACCGTGATTGGGATCATCTGCAGGGGTGCTATCTCGTCGGCAGCATCGATGATATCGTTGCAAAACTAAAGTTCCTGGAAAGTCATGGTCTTGAGCATGTTACGATCCAGCCAGCTGGACCGGAGATGGAGCAGTTGGATTTGTGGATGGACAAGATCATTAAGCCTTTCTTCTGTTGAGCCGGGCTGGTGAGCGCCAACAGTCAGGCTTTTGTGGATTACTGGATGCTACACCCAGGGAGAGAAACCACACCATCGAGGCCTTCGAAGTCCTTGCCTTGGTCAAGGACTCCGCAACCGAATCAATCGTAAATAGGAAGTCATAATGGATTTTGGTATTGCGATGGCGACATCTGCCGACTCCTGGAAACTGGTCCAACGTGCCGAGGAGTTGGGCTTCAGCCATGCCTGGTTCTACGACACACAAATGCTCAGTGCGGATTGTTTCGTCGCTATGGGTGCTGCAGCCGTTAAGACAAAACACATCCGCCTTGGCACCGGTGTTCTGGTGCCGACCAATCGAATTGCACCGGTGACCGCCAACGCGTTTGCTTCACTCAACCGCCTTGCACCAGGACGGATCGACTTCGGCGTGGGTACCGGGTTCACGGCTCGACGGGCGATGGGTTTGAGCGCAATGCGCCTGGCTGATATGGAAGACTATATCCAGACGGTCTACGCGTTGCTTCGCAAAGAAACGATAGAGGTCACCCTGGAGGGTTTACCACGCAAAATTCGATTTCTCAATCCGGATTATGGTCTGATCAACACCGAAGATCCGATCGCGCTGCATGTGTCGGCCTACGGGCCACGCAGTCGGGCCTTGACAGCCAAACTGGCTGCCGGCTGGTTGAATTTCATTGGCGATGTGTCGAGTGCGACCTCAGCCTTGGAGAGCATGCAAACGGCATGGCGTGATGCAGGGCATCAGGTAGACGACCTCTCGGCCACTGCTTTTGCCTTGGGCTGTGTGCTTGAGGTCGATGAACCTTTTGATTCGCCTCGCGCAATGGCTCAGGCAGGCCCGCGTGCCGCAGTCACGCTACATCGTGCAGCTGACGAGGCGCTGGCTGGGTGGCAGAACAGCAGTGTTACGTTGCCATCGTTCGCGGATGCCGTATCGGGCTATTTGGAGCTTGCCCGGCACTTTGAACCCGCCGATGCGCGCTATCTTACTAATCACGAAGGTCACTTGATGTTTGTGAAACCTGAAGAACGGCCCTTCGTCACTGCTGAATTGATTCGTGACACCAGCTTTACGGCAACCGAGGATGTACTGATTGAGCGTATTGCTGCATTACGCGATGGTGGTTATACCCAGTTCACGGTGCAATTGACTCCGGGAGAAGAATCCGCTGTGGAAGACTGGGCAAGAATACGGCGTGCACTGACCCAGTAGAGATTCAGCACCTTTGGTCATGCAGGAGCACACCTCATGTTTTCTACCTATGCCACATTTACCCAAGCGGAACACAAAGAACGGCTCACGGCCGAGACCGCCTGGATTTCTGATGTCCGCAATTACCAGGTGTTTACGGATGACTTTTCTGGATTGGTCGCTGGTGTTGTTCGTGAGAAAGGCTGGGCAAGTGGCCGAATCGCGATGGTGGCGCAGTCACCTTGAATTTTCAAATATTCGTCCCCAGCCTTGTATCTGACCAGGCTCTATATCAGCGAGTTGAAGTGCGCGAAGGACCACCGCGGCTACGGAGTCGTAAAGCGTAATGCCGAGTTCTGCTTCCAAGGCCTGAGCAAGTCCTGCTCCCTTGATATTGGTACAGATGATAGCAATCGAGCGGGCACCTTCCGCGGAGAGTTCACGGCACAAGCGATCTAGCGTCTTGGTATCGACCCCGGCAAAGCTAAAATTATCCCGGATATTCAAGTGTCGTTCGGCAATACACTGAAAACCATGATCACCAAAGTTTTGAATGATCTTCTCTTGGATGTCTGCAGTATAGGGTGTTAATAAGCCAAATTCGCCGATGCCATGTTCTTCAAAGAGATCTTGGAGTGCCAACACGCTGGTGGTTGCGCGAGCTCCACTGGCTGACTCTATTGTCTCGCAGATCGCGCGGTCGTGATCAAAGCCGCGCCAGCCCCCCGAGGTGCCACTCCACGCAATCACCTTGCATCTTGCGTCAGTCAGTAGTGATGTTGCCTGTAGAAATGGCTTGAGATCGAATTGAGCCAAGGCCGTCTCATCCAATGCTATTTCCGTCACACGCAGTCGACTAAAGTGGACCGAGATATTGTTGAGGTCCCTGATCATCTCGTGGGTAACAGGCTCAAGCACACTGTTGGATGATGGCGTAAGCATTCCAATCCGAACTGGGTTTTCGAAAGTTCTAGATTCCATCTCAGTCACGCACACATTATTAACCGAACCAGTTTTATGAATTTGAGATTCATTATGAGGAGACACTTCCACGACCCTAGGGTGGGAAGCATTACGTTCACTTACAAGGTAATCCGGGTTTCGGTATTCGTAAACTAGCGTAAGGTGCGAGCGAATGCTCTAATGTCATCAATCAGCAAAGTGGGTTGTTCTAATGCAGCGAAGTGACCGCCGCGTGGCATCTCGGTCCAGCGAGCAATGTTATAGACGCGCTCTGCGTAAGACCGCGGTGGCCAGGAGAGCAATTCAGCCGGGAACAAAGCCGCTGCCGTTGGTACCTCGACGCGTTGGCCGTCAGGTGAGAGCACGCGGCCACCCTCTTCGCGACGCCCATAGTAGATCCACGATGCCGTGTTAAAAGTTCTAGTAACAAGATAGACCATGATATTGGTTAACAATACATCTTTGGTATAAACGCTCTCGATGTTGTCGCCGACCGTGTCTGACCATGAGTTAAATTTCTCGATGATCCAGGCAGCAACGCCAACTGGGCTGTCCATCATCGCGTAGCTTAACGTCTGTGGCTTGGTCGCCTGCTGGGTTCGGTAGCCATTCTCCATTAATTGTTCACGCTTGGATTGGGTCGCCCAAGCTTCTTCTTCTCGTCCATGAGGGCCATCGGGGAGACGCATCGTAAAGATGTTGATGTGGATGGCGCGGCAGGCTGGTGCGTGTTCGAAGCCAAGCCAGCTTGAAATTGCGCCACCCCAGTCACCGCCTTGGGCTAGGTAACTGTGATATCCAAGAACGTCGGTCATCAATGTAGCGAACAGTTGGGCAATTTTGCGTGGGCCGATCGGGCGCGGTGGCCGGCCCGAAAATCCAAATCCGGGTAGCGAAGGAGCGATGACATCGAAGGCATCCTCTGAACTACCACCAAAGCGTTCTGGGTGGGCGAGCGGCTCGATAATCTCCAGAAATTCGACGACGCCACCGGGCCAACCATGACTGATAATCAATGGCAGGGGCGCAGGTCCGCTACCTCTCTCGTGAATAAAGTGCAGGTCGATATCGTCGATCGGCGCAATAAAGTGGGGAAAGCGATTGATGGCAGCCTCTTGTGCACGCCAGTCGAATTCATCCAGCCAGTAAGCGCACAGTTCTTTCATATACTCAAGATTCGTACCGTAAGCCCAACCACCATCATCTGGCATCTCATGCCAAGCGTAACTTGCGACCTGGCTATGGATAAGCTTGAGCGTTTCGGCGGGTACGTCTATTTGAAACGGACGAATCACAGGAGAATCTCAAGAAACATCTGAATTTTGACTATGACAACCAGCATTACTAACTGCTTATCAAAGACCCCAGCGCAGTGCCAGTGGCTCGAATTGACGAGCAAGTTCCAGCAAACCGGTGCGTGTCGTAGGATCGAGCGGTGCCAGGGGATGGCGCACGTGATCTGAATGGATTACCCCCCCTTCTTTCATGACGGCCTTGGTTGCACGCAAGCCACACTGCCGGTTCTCATAATTGATCAGAGGAAGGATCCTCTGATAGTGCTGCGCCGCAGCCTCGCGATCACCCACCTGGTGTGCTTCCAGTACCGGGCGAATTAAGTCCGGAATCAGCGCTGAACACATCGTTCCGGTAGCACCTGCGTCCAGGTCGGCCATCAGGGTGATGCCTTCTTCACCATCAAATGGACCGACGATGTCATCACCACCCTGGGCAATCAGTGCACGCAGTTTTCCAGCGGCCTGTGGTGTCTCGATCTTGAAGTACTGAAGCAGCGGGATCGACTGGGCCATCCGAGCCAGCAACCGTACCGGCAACTGGACGCCGGAAAGCGGTGCATCTTGCACCATGATCGGGATTCCGCCTGCATTGGCAGCTCGGTCGAAGTGTTCAATAACCGCCGCTTCGTCTGCTTGCAGTCCGACACCGTGGTAAGGTGGCATCAGCATGATCATGTCGGCACCTAGATCTGCCGCAGTGCGGCACCGGTCCTCGACCACCTGTGTCGAAAAATGCGAACAAGTGACGATGACTGGCACGCGGCGGCCAACATACTCGAGGCAGACACGCATCAGCTGGTCTCGCTCAGCATCGCTCAACAGGAACTGCTCGGAATAGTTGGCGATAATGCAAAGCCCATCGACGCCCTGATCGATCATGCAGTCGAGAACCCGGCGCTGGCTGTTGAGGTCGAGTACCCCGGCATCGTCGAAGGGGGTCGGGACAATAGGGAACACACCCCGGTAAACTGCCGCTCCTGTCATGGTGCTGACTTTGACGTCATTATGTTAACAACTCTATCCTAGAGTTCCTTATCGTCACAATTCTGTTCAAGTTTAAGGTATTTCTTACTTGGCACGACTGAATTTTCGGTTAGAAAGCACAGCAGAGTGTTTCTAACGATGGAAGGGCGAGGTCGATTGCTAAACACGTGGATTAAATTATGACAGAGACCTTAGTATTGAAAGGGCTTCCCGGATCACCTTATACCCGTAAAATGTTGGCACTATTGCGTTATCGGAAAATTCCCTATCGACTTATTTTGGAAGGGCTGTTTACGGGTTCTGTGGATGTGTTGCCAAAACCTAAAGTGGAACTTCTGCCGACTTTCTACTTTCCTGACGAACATGGACAGTTGGAAGCGGTGGTCGATTCGACTCCGATCATCCGACAACTGGAATCCCTATATCCTGACCGGTCGGTGCTTCCTGCAAGTCCGTTGGTACGGTTCCTTGACTACCTGTTAGAGGACTATGCAGATGAGTGGTTGACCAAGGCGATGTTTCATTACCGCTGGCGTTATAAAGCGGATATAGACAAAGCCGGTGCGATACTGCCGCGTTGGAAATCACTGACTGCCACTGACGAAGAGTTGATACCAATTACTGAATCGGTGAAAAAGCGGCAAATCTCCAGACTGCATGTTGTGGGCAGCAATGACGTAACAGCTGTCGTTATCGAAGAGAGTTATAAACGCTTCTTGAGACTGATGTCAGCACATATGAATCAGTCACCTTTCATTTTTGGCCAACGCCCAAGCGCCAGTGATTTTGCTCTCTACGGACAACTCAGCCAGCTTGCCATGTTTGATCCGACACCCATGGCAGTAGCAGAGAAACTGGCTACCCGGGTTGTGGCCTGGGTTGGCATTGTGGATGATCTTTCTGGGCTCGAACCCTGTGATACCGATTGGGTCGGCGCTGATGCCTTACCAAGTTCTCTAAAAGAAATCTTTTCAGAAGTTGGCCGCGTTCATGTTCCAGCCTTGCTCGCCAATGCCCGGTCGATAAGTGACGGAGATAAGCAGGTGGAAACTGAGATAGACGGCCGCCTCTGGGTGCAGAAACCGTTTCCTTATCAGGCGAAATGTTTACAATGGATTAGACAGGAGTTCACTCGGCTCGATCAGCCAGAGCGCTCTCGACTGCTCAAGTTCCTGGACGGAACTGGCTGTGAGATGCTTATTCAAGATGATGCTTTGCGGTAGTTGCAGTATTGGACGCAGTTTATGACTGGTGTAGGCCAAGGTGGGTGTCGATCCCCTTGTGTATTCTTGTGGCCTTCTGACGCCAAATTAACTACTGTAATAATGAGTGCACATCCAAGTGAGGAGCAAAGGAAATGAGTTTTTTTGAAAAATTCGAAGCCGCTATTAACAATAAAGACCTAGATGCCATGATGGAACTCATGCATTCAGACTGGACAATGGTGATGCACTCAACTGGGAAAGTCCTCGATCTGAATGACTGGAAAGAAATGTTTAGTAAGATTATTGCCGGTGACAATTTTAAGCGAGAAAACGTTAGATGTATCTACGAGAACGATGACATTATGGTTAGTCATTCAATTGCTACTTTTCCGAATGGGACAACCGATGCAGTGATGTATGTTGGCATACTGAAAGATGGAAAGTTGTTTCGGACAGAAACTGGTTCGACGCCTATTAATAAGTAAGTTGTCGGAGACTTAGAACCATTAAGGAGAAGGACGGTTGTCTGAATCATCGCAAGAGGGCGTAACCACAGCATCCGAAGGGCGAACGTCGCTGTTAAAA
>JAKUQR010000012.1 GCA_022450155.1 Gammaproteobacteria bacterium
AAGCCACCCAAAGAACTCTTGGCCAATGAGTTGGCAGTAGCCAGAACCACCTGGGAGAACGAGCAGACCATCGCGACTGCAACGCGCTACATCACGCTGCTGGAGGTTGCCCGGCAGATCCAGTGACGCCCAGTTGTGGCATCAGTGTGTCGATGGGCCAGTTCAACCTAGCGGGTTGAATTATGGTCGCAGATGATTCGGTGCACGGTGGCAGCTTCCATTGCCGGCCAGTCTACAGCTAGGCCAAGACCTGGACCGGTTGGCGCATAGACATAACCATCACTGGCCGTACGGAGCACATCGTGCATGCCGTATTCAAAGGTTTTGTAGGGCAGGGGTTGTTCGTAGTAGCTGCAGTGACCACAGCCCAGCATCAGATGGAGGTTCGCAGCTGATGGCAGGGTATATCCCCAGGACATCAGCTCGCACTTCATGCCCGCTTCAGCGGAGAGGGACACTGCTTTTTGTACCGGGGTTATCCCCCCAAGTATGGTGGCATCAGTACGTGTGGTATTCCAGGCACCTGTTTTTAGTGCCTCCTCGAATAGAGACAGATCCTGAATCCAGTTGCCCGACGGTATGACGGGAATGTCGACTGCTCGCGTGAGTTTGCGATAGCCCGTTAGATCCCAGTCGGGTAAAGGTGCTTCAAACCAGGTGAATGCAAGCGCGTCGAGCGCTTTCGCAACTTCAATGGCACTGTCTAGATCGTAGTTGTTTTCCGCATCCAGCATCAGCGCAAGGTCCGGGAACTGACGGCGGGCCTCACGTGCGAGTGCCAGGTCCCGGTCTGGAATACACCAGGTATGAAACTTGACGGCCTGGAATCCCTGGTCCACCAGTTCAGCAACCACGGACATGTAGGTGTCAATATCGGCATACATCGGGGTGCTGGCGTAAGCCGGGATACGTTCCATCGCACCGCCAAGTAGTTGATAAATCGGCTTGTCCTGGATTTTGCCCATGATGTCCCACAGTGCGATGTCGATGACCGCCAGCGCGCCAGGTGGCTGTGGAAAGACTCGGGGTCGCAAGTCGTGGAGAATCGACTCGCGTTCGCACGGGTCCCGGCCGATCAGAATCGGCACCAGGTGGCGTAACGACTCGGCGGTGTAGCGATCGTAACCGAAAGAAGTCGCGTTCCAGATACCTGCGATGCCTTCCAGTCCCGCGTCGGTGTAGACACGGAGCAACGTGTTGCTCTGGTATTGTTCCGGCAGGTCGTCCGACCAGGTGTAGCGCTCGGTTTCAGACCCGATGACCTGAATCTCGACACGCTCAATCTGCATCACTACGGCCAGGTTTTTCGATCAGGGATCCAGCGAGGCGTCCATCGCAAGGGCGCAGCTAACCGTGTTCTGGAAGTGGTGGACAGCGTGGTGAAGGGGGTGCTCATCACATTTTTCGGTGGGGTTGCAAAGGGCGGGATGTGACCACAGTCTAGTACGGCAACGGTGCGCCGTAAACGCGGGGTGAGCGCCGGATCCTTTCAGTAGGGTGGGCTGTCAGCGTCTGGCTGTGATGAGGTTGTGCAGTTCGTAGACGGCCTGGGGGTGGATGTCACTGAAACCGGCACCTTCAAGGTGTGTCTGAATTTGGCGGCTGCTCACACGGCGCCCGGTTGAAGGTGGCCCACCGTCGTCTTCATGTTTCCAGTCGATGATCACCAGCGTGCCGCCAGTCTTGAGGACACGGAAACACTCTGTCATCAAACCTTCGGCGTCAGTGAGTTCATGATGGACCTGCAGCATGGTGACCAGGTCGATACTCGATTCGGGTAGCGTGGTGTGTGATTCAGTCATTTCCACACAGCTGATGTTGTTCAGCGACTGCGCTCTGGCCGCTTCCCGCACCAGCGCCAGCATGCCGGGCAGGATATCGCAGGCATAGACGGTCGCAGCCGGAAAGTGGGCGGCAAATGGCAGCGCCACGTAACCGGTACCGGTGCCGATATCGGCAATGGTGTGGCCAGAGAACGGTTCAAGTACCTGCCAGATGTGGTGGGGGTCTACGCGCTCAAGTCGTGCCGGATCATTCAGGCGTCGAATCCGTGCAGGGTCCATACCTGAGGTGTTGGTCATTTACGGATCCAAACCACTGGCTGTGGAAAACCCGAAATCTAGTGTGCGGCCGACTATTTGATGAGCCATATATGTTCTGTGACGGCATCAAGGCCTGCTTCAATAAACATCGGGTTGCGCGAGGTCACGTTTTTGCTTTGCAGCTTCTCCAGCGACTGACAGGCGGCATACAGGCGGTGTATTTCATCATCGTTGACGCTGAACGGCGGGCCGCTCATTTTCTGCTGATCGTAAAGCAGGGCACTCAGCAGAACTGGACTGCCTTTGTTGAGGAAGCTTAAAACGTGCGGTGCGTAACGGACCCGGTCGGCAGGATTCAACGCAATCAGCGCGGCGCGGTCCCAGACGGCATCGAAGGTGCCGGCAATGTCCGTGGTGAGTTCGAACATATCCCCGACGTACACCGAAAGACCGGGTGATTCCCAGATTTCAAACGCACCTGCCGGCGTTCGGGTCGGCTCAAGTTCAAGTTGTTCGAAAAGCTCGGATACTGCCTGTTCGGCGAGTTCAACCCCGACCACGTGGCAGCCGTGGTCTTTCAGCCAGCCCAGATCAAGGCTCTTGCCGCACAAGGGAACCAGAATGCGCCCGCTCGACATCAGCTGACCGATGTAACGCATCAGAGCCGGGTGGACCTGGTCAAGGTGAAAGCGTGTGCGGCCTTCTCGCCAGCGGGCGAGCCAGGCTTCTCGGTCTTCCAACGACAACGTCATAGTCTAAAGTGGGTGCCAGGTTGTGCCGTCGGCACTGTCTTCGATTCGGATACCGGCCGCAGACAGCTCGTCACGAATATGATCCGCCTGCTCGAAATCCTTATTTATCCGGGCCAAGCGCCGGTCTTCGATGCGCTGTTCAATCCAGGCAGCATCGATGTCACCACGTTTAAGTGAAGAAGCTGTCAATGCGGCCAGCGCGGTGGTCGGGTCCTGCTGCAACAGTCCGAGCACATCAGCGGAGGCCACGATGGTGTGTTTGAGCTTTGCTTGTTCGGCCGGATCAGACGATTGTCCCAGCTCACGGACGAGCTGGTGGATTCGGGCAAAGGCGACGGATGTGTTGAGGTCGTCACACAGTGCAGAGATTACTTCGCTATCGGGTACAGGCTCTTCTGATGAGGAACCCGTGGTGCAGGCTTCAAGGGCCCGGTACCACTTAACCAGCGTCCGTTTGGCCTCGTCGAGCCGGACCGTTGTCCAGTCCAGGGCAGCGCGGTAATGGGTCGACAGCAGCGCAAATCGAATCGCTTCAGCGGGGGCCTGGTCCAGCAGGTCGCGGACCAGCAGTACGTTGCCCAGGGATTTCGACATTTTCTGTCCTTCAACAGTGACAAACTCGTTGTGTACCCACATCCGGCAGTACGGGGCTCCACCGTGGGCGCAGGTGCTTTGTGCGATTTCATTTTCGTGGTGCGGGAAGATCAGATCGCGGCCGCCGCCGTGAATGTCGATGGTCTCACCCAGATGGGATTCGCTCATCGCAGAGCATTCGATGTGCCAGCCCGGTCTGCCGCGTCCCCAGGGGCTTTCCCAGCCGGGCAGTTCAGTCGTTGACGGCTTCCACAGCACAAAATCCATGGGATCGCGTTTGTAGGGTGCGATCTCAACCCGGGCACCGGCTATCATGTCGTCGGTACTGCGACCCGACAGTTCACCGTACTCAGGAAATGATTTGATATCGAACAGAACATGCCCTTCAGCCAGGTAAGCATGTTCGCGTTCTACAAGGGATTCGATCATGCTAACGATCTGTTCAATATGGTCGGTGACCCGAGGCTCCGCGTCCGGTTGGGCAGTGTTCAGTGCTGCCATATCCTGATGGTAGGCAGCCGTGAAACGTTCAGTGATCACGCCGATCGTCTCGCCGGTTTCGATCGATGCCGCATTGATCTTGTCGTCAACGTCGGTGATGTTGCGTACATAGGTCACGTCAGAATAGAACAGATGCAGCAGCCGTGCGAGTACATCAAAAATAACAGCAGGCCGGGCGTTACCAATGTGCGCAAGGTTGTACACCGTTGGCCCACACACGTACATCCCGACACGGTCCGGGAGCAGTGTTTCCAGTTGCTCCTTGCGGCGAGTCAGACTGTTATACAGAAAGATCGAGTCGGGCGCGGGGTCAGTCATAGAGCAGGTGTGATCAAATACAGAGGTCAGTTTTCCGGCTGAGATGCAGGCGTGATCAGAACGCAGGCAGTGCCATCACCGGCGACAGAGTGTTTGCCGGATGGACATGTGAATTATAAACCAAGCTTTGCTTGTGCCCGGGTGTATCGGGTTAAACAGGGATTTCAGCAACCGGGAATGTCTGGCGCCAGAGATCACGCTGATAGGTCCCATAGTTGAACGTGGTCGAGTGGTTGCAGTCGAAATCGATCAGCGGGCTGATACTGACGTCTGCGCTGGGATTCACAAACAGCGGGATGGAGAAACGGTCGCGATTGCTGCGGTTGATTACCCGGTGAGGGGTAGATGAGAACCTTCCGTTCGACCAGATCTGCATGATATTGCCGAGGTTGATGACGAAGGTCTCCTCGAGAGGCGGCGCACCCACCCATTCGCCATTTTTATTCTGGATCTCAAGACCTCCGCAGTTATCCTGCCACAGGATGGTGAAGCCACCGGAATCGGAATGTGGCACCACACCGATGTCGTTGTCGGCTGTCGGAGTATCCTGTGGGGGGTAATGGTTGACCTTCAAACGGCTAAGAGGCTTCTTAAAAAAGGTTGCGAAGCGGTGTTCGTCAAGTCCGAGTGCCAGAGCAAATCCCCGCAGCAGTACCCCAGCCAGACCTTCAACGGCATCAAAATACCGCAGCATCGCCCGTTTCAGGTCAGGCTGGCCGTCTGGCCACTGGTTCGGACCATCCAACAGAGCGTCGTTACTCAATGGGCGGTCGTGGCCGATCCAGAAGCCTTCCTGCTGACTGGTGCCTGCCCTGGCCTCACCTTCGTAACTGCGGTAACCCAAAGGCAGGTAGCCCTGAATCCGCGGGTCGATCACGATCTTCATCTTTTCTGCCATTGGCGCCGCAAAGAACGTTACCGCTGATTCTTTTAGCGCCTCAACGAGTGCCATGGACACGCCATGGTTGCGTACATACAGAAAACCCACATCAGTACAGGCTTGGTGCAAGCCGTTGATCAGCGTCGGATCGTGATCGCCTGCAATCAACGGGCCGACGTCAACGATCGGGATCTCTGAAAAATCAAGGCGACGGGACTGGGGCAGGGTCATGATCAGGGTTCCAGTGGACGCTTGGAGCTGCAGCGATTACTTATACCAGCACCCGGCTGATTTCTCTACAGGACGCAGGAAGACCAGTTGCCCAAAGCGCATCTGCTATGCTGTGCCAATGGGACCGGACGATCTTTTTGACCCCGCGCATTATCAGCAGGTCCGTCAACCGCTGCTTGAAGCCAGCACGCTGCCCGGTTGGTGTTATACGGATCCGGTTTTCTATGAACGTGAGGTTAGGCAGGTGTTCTGGCCAAGCTGGCATTTCGTGGGTCGTGAAGAGGAACTGCCAGAACCTGGAGACTATCTGATCTATGACGGGGTAGGGGGTCCAGTCATCGTGATCAGGACGCCAGCCGGTGACATTAAAGCCTTTTACAACACCTGCCGGCATCGCGGGACGCGACTGCTCAACGACCAGGGTTCAGCGCCGCGCATTGTCTGTCCGTATCACAGCTGGGTATATGCCTGCGACGGGCGTTTGATCCGTGCGCCCGGGATGACGTCAGTCGCCGGATTCGATCCAAAGGATCACGGGTTACTGCCAGTACATCTGGAGTCTTGGGCCGGGTTCCTGTTTGTCCACTATGGTGATGAGCCAGCTGACCTGAAGGACTGGTTGGGCGATATGCCCCAGTTTTTTGCTGATCATTGCCCCGAGGATCTGCAATGTGTACGGCGCAAGCGGTTTGATGTCGGGTGCAACTGGAAACTGCTGATCGAAAATGCGATGGAGGCCTACCACACGGGGACCGTCCATCCGACAACCCTGGGCCGTCAGCACTCTAAACCGATTGCTACCTACGGTGAATGGTCATGTTTGTTTGTGCACATCGATGGAAAAGAGTCGGTGTCGGTACTGCCGGATAGCCGTGTTTCATTGCCGATGAACCCGAACTTGTATGGCGAGAGCAGCCAGGGTACTTTTTTTACCAACGTTCATCCGTGCACCCAATTTGTATTTGCGCCTGACTGTATGTGGTGGCTATCGGTAGAACCGAGAGGGCCGGCGCAGTGCAGCCTGGTGCTCGGCTCATGTTTCCCCGGTTCTTCGGTGGCCAGGCCTGACTTCAGTGAACAGGTAAAAGCCTATTACCAGCGATGGGATACTGCGACGCCGGAAGACAATACGGTCTGTGAAGCTCAGCAGGCAGGACAGGCGGTGCAAATAAGGCCGGCGGGGCGCTTCTCGAGCGAGGAGGCCCTGGTTCACCACTTGGCGAACTGGGTGTTGGACCGCGTGCTTCAGGGTGACGCTTCAGAGGTTGGTAGCGCCTGATCTTGTACGTGCCAACTGTTTGAGTGAGTCACGGGACATTCCGAGCAAGGCTGACGACCCGCACCATCCATAACGTCTTGCCTAAACGGCCCGGGTCCGGTCGGCTTCTGGGGCTGACTTAATTCTAGCTCGACGTCGGAGACCTGCGTGGGTGGTAGACTTTGCAGCAGCATCCTGATGCTGTGTTGAGCCGCTGGTCGAATAAATTCGAAACGATAATGACTGACCTAAATACATTCCGGCGCGAGACCCAGGCGTGGCTCGAGAGCAACTGCCCGTCCGCGATGTGCCAGCCACTCCGGGACGAAGATGATTCCGTCTGGGGCGGTCGACAACCGACGTTCAAGAATGACGAGCAGAAAGTCTGGCTTGAACGGATGGTCGAAAAACGCTGGACCGCCCCCGAGTGGCCAGTGGAATACGGCGGTGGTGGATTGTCAAAAGCGCAGGGTAAGATTCTGCGCGAGGAGATGAAAGCGATATCTGCCCGACCGCCCCTGATGTCCTTCGGGATCTGGATGCTGGGCCCAGCACTGCTGAAATACGGTACTGAAGCACAAAAGAAAACACACCTGCCGCCGATCACACGCGGTGAGATTCGCTGGGCCCAGGGTTATTCGGAACCCAATTCCGGCTCGGATCTGGCATCGCTGTCGACACGCTGTGAACACAATGGCGATCACTACCTGATCAACGGGCAGAAAATCTGGACATCTTTCGGCCACAAAGGGGACTGGATCTTTGTCCTGGTACGGACGGACGTTGAGGCTGCGAAACACGATGGTATCAGCCTGGTGCTGGTCGATATGGCGCAACCCGGTGTGACCACTCGGCCGATCAAGCTGCTTTCAGGCGCGTCACATTTCTGCGAGACCTTTTTTGATGATGCACGCTGCGAGCTTGATAACGTTGTCGGGGAACTCAACCAGGGTTGGACCGTGGCCAAGTATCTGTTGACCCATGAGCGTGAGATGATCGGTGGATCGGCGATCGGTCGTGCGGCGATGCGGCCGCTCAGTGAGTTCGTGGCACAACAGGTCGGGCTAAACGAGTTCGGCGTTCTTTTGGACTCGGTGCTGCGGACTGATGTGGCCAGAACTGAAATCGATGCGTTGGCGTTTTTGTGGACAACCGAACGTATCGCAGACGAAGCAAAAGCAGGGCAGGGTATCGGCGCCATGTCGGCGATGCTGAAATATTATGGCACCGAGTTGAACAAGCGGCGTTATGAGTTGATGATGTACAGCGCGGGACACGATGCACTGGCGCTTGATCGCGAAGATCACCTCGCACGAGACTGGTTACGAACCAAGGGAAACTCTATCGAAGGCGGCACTTCCGAAGTGCAACTCAACATCGTTGCGAAACGAATTCTTGGTCTGCCATCGGTCTGAACTGAGCATCAAGGACGATACTCATGGCGATGCTGCTGACCGACGAACAGAACATGCTGCGCGATGCCGCGCGCGGGTTCCTGCAGGCCTCTGCACCCATTGATCAATTGCGTCGGTTGCGCGATGAAGCCAGCAGTGACGGATATGATCGCGATACCTGGAAGTCGATGGCCGAAATGGGCTGGTCGGGGGTACTGATACCTGAAGATCACGGCGGCGTGGCAATGGGACATGTTGCAGCTGGCGTGATTGCCGAAGAAATGGGTCGAACGCTGACGGCATCACCTTTTCTTTCGACAGCCGTGATGGGTGCTATCGCGGTCGCCGGCTATGGCTCGGCAAGCCAGCGTGAGCAATGGCTTTCAAAGATAGCAGATGGCACGACGAATGTGGCCGTGGCGGTAGACGAAGACCGCAGCCACTCACCGGGGTTGGTGACCACCTCAGCACAGGCTAGCGACCGAGGTTTCAGGATTTCCGGCGGCAAGTCCTTTGTTGCAGACGGCCATGTGGCTGATCTGATACTGGTGTCCGCCAGAAGTTCAGGTGGTGTGCGAGACGAGAACGGCATCTCGTTGTTTCTTGTGCCCCGAGACTGCGCAGGCCTTACGATCGAGCGACAGATGATGGTGGACAGTCGAAATTCCGCCACAGTCCAGTTTGACGGAGTCGAGGTTGATTTCGATGCGCTTGTCGGTGAAGCAGGTGCCGGCTATGCGGTGCTTGAGCATGTGCTCGATGCCGGTCGCGCCTGCCTTGCTGCCGAGATGTTGGGTTCGGCCCAGGAATGTTTGGCACAAACGATCGACTATCTCTCGACCCGTCGCCAGTTTGACCGGACCATCGGCTCGTTTCAGGCGCTGCAGCATCGTGCGGCGCATCTTTTTACAGAAATTGAAATCGGCAGGTCAGCCGTAATGCGTGCGCTGCAGGCACTCGATGCAGCATCGAATGACAGGCAGCTTATCGTGTCCGTTGCTAAGTCCAAGGTCGGACGAGTTGCACAGCTGGCGGCCCAGGAAGCGATACAGATGCACGGTGGCATCGGCATGACCGACGAATTCAACATTGGGTTTTTCTTAAAGCGCGTGCGCGTCGCTGAAGCGTTATATGGTGATGCGAACTTTCATGCGGATAAGTTTGCCCGTATGCGGAATTATTAGGAGGCTCCATGGATTACGCGAACAAGGTGGTTGCGATTACCGGCGCTGCACGCGGAATCGGACTGGCAATGGCTCAGGCGTTTCATGCCCGCGGTGCGCGTATCGCACTGGCGGATCTGGATGGGGCAGAGGCTACGGCCGAAACCTTCGACGGTCTGGGAATGACCGTAGATGTTGCCGTCGACAGTCAGGTCGCTGAGTTCATTCAGAAAACCGAGACTGTGCTAGGCCCTATCGATGTCTACGTGTCAAACGCCGGTGTGCTGATGACCGATGAGCCCAGCTGGGATGCGGCCGGTGCGACAGATGCCAACTGGCAACTGGCGTTCGAGGTTAACCTGATGGGTGCGGTCCGGGGAGCACGTCATGTCTGGCCGGGCATGCGTGAACGCGGCGGCGGTATCTTTGTGATCGTTGCCTCGGCCGCCGGATTGCTGGCACAGATTGGTGCCGCCCCCTATACCGCGACAAAGCACGCAGCGGTTGCGTTTGCTGAGAGTCTTTCAATTGCCCATGGGGATGACGGCCTGCAGGTGGTCTGTGTCTGTCCACAGGGTGTGCGTACAGCGATGCTGGGTGACAGCGACGACGGTGGCATCGCCGGTGTCGATGGCATTGTTGAACCATCAGCCGTAGCCGACGTCACGCTTGCCGCGATCGAGGAAAAAATATTTTTTGCCCTGCCGCATCCCAATGTGGCGGACTACGAGACTATGCGCGCTGGCCAGCGTGATCGCTGGCTGGGTGGAATGCGCAAGTTCCGGCGCAAGATGATGAGTGAACGTGGACGACCCATCTAACACAGCCCGGTCTATCCAGGGCCGCACTGATACAGCTGGCGGAGCTGAGGCCGAGTCGGCACAGCCGTCGGGCGGTCACCTATTCGATCAGGCACTCGCACTTGCGCAGGTGGAAACCACAGATCGTCGGGCTGCCTATGAAGGGCAGGTGCACCCGGTGTTCAAAAACATCAATGATCCCTATGGGGGCTGGAGCGCTGCGGTATTGGCCAAGGCGATTCTTGAGACCTGTGATCCGGAACTGGAACTGGTTTCGCTGACAACGGATTACCTGTCTGTTCCCTCCGGTGGTCGGCTGCAGATCGATGTGGAGTGCGACCGGTCGGGCCGCAGAACCGAGTTCTGGCGCGCCGTCCTCACCGGTCGAGCCGACACGAGTCCTGCCAACCGGGCGATCGCCATTCTTTCGCGCCGCCGGGACACCCTCGAGTGGACTGAAGGCAGCCGCCCTGAAGTTCCGCCGCCGGAAAACTGTCAGACCATCGACCTGCCCATGGCCTGGAGTCAGGCTATCGAAATCAGGCCCACCGTGGATCTTCCAATGTCTATTAATAGGGACAGCCATTTTTCGGCCTGGGTCCGTTTCACGCCAGCGCGAGATCTCGACAGCGTTGGGCTGATTGCACTGGCGGACACGCCCATGCCGCGGCTGTTTCAGGTGATCGGGCGACCAGAGCCGGTGGCGACGGTTTCGATGACCGTGTACCTGCATGCGACATCTGCGGACTATGCCGCGGTGGGTGACGATTATCTGCTGGTAGATACTTGGGGCGCCCGTGGCGGCAGAGGGTTTTATGATCAGCATGCGACAATATGGGGTCGGGATGGACGGCTGCTGGTTACTACCCAGCAGATCGTCTGGTACCGCGCAACCCAATAACTGGAGGCAGCATCATGCGTGAAGCAGTCATTGTGTCGACCGCGAGGTCCCCGATCGGCAGAGCGTACCGCGGGGCATTCAACGACACCTCGGGTCCTGATCTCGGCGGCCATTGCATCAAACATGCTGTCGCTCGTGCGGGTATTGACCCCGCTGAAGTCGACGATGTCGTGATGGGAGCTGCGATGCAGCAGGGCACCACGGGCCAGAACATTGCCCGCCAGTCGCTGATGCGTGCTGGACTGCCAGTAACCGTGTCAGGGATGTCAGTCGATCGGCAGTGTGCCTCCGGCATGATGGCCATCGCGACCGCAGCCAAACAGATTGTTGCCGACGGTATGACGATCACGGTGGGAGGTGGTCTGGAGAGCATATCGCTGGTTCAGAATGACAACATGAACCGTCATCGAGCCAGTGATGACTGGATCAAAACCAACCAGCCTGCCTTGTATATGTCGATGCTTGAAACGGCCGAGATCGTCTCTACACGCTACAACATCAGTCGGCAGGTACAGGACGAATACGCCGTGCAGTCGCAGGATCGTACTCACCAGGCACAGACCGAAGGCCGGTTTGACGACGAGATCGTCCCGCTCACCTCGATCATGAAATCGGTTGACCGGGAAACCGGCACGGTGACCGATGTCGAGGTGACGCTTGAACAGGATGAAGGTAACCGGCCCGGTACGACGCTCGAGGCTCTTTCTGCGCTGAAGCCGGTGTTTGCGGATGGAATGAAAGTCGACGAGGGTCGCTTTATTACCGCGGGCAATGCGTCTCAGCTTTCGGATGGTGCCTCGGCAGCGGTACTGATGGAGGCCAGGCAAGCTGAAAAGCGGGGCCTGACGCCGCTGGGGGTATACCGGGGTATGGCGGTCGCTGGACTTGAACCCGATGAAATGGGTATCGGGCCTGTTTACGCGGTTCCCAAGCTGCTCAAAGCAAACGGTCTTGGCATGGATGATATTGATCTCTGGGAGTTGAACGAAGCCTTTGCCGTTCAGGTCATTTACTGCAGAGATCAGTTGGGTATTCCGAATGAATGCCTCAACGTCAGCGGGGGCTCGATCTCGATCGGGCACCCCTACGGCATGTCAGGGGCCCGCATGGTCGGCCATGCCCTGATTGAGGGCCGTCGCTGGGGCGCCAAGTATGTGGTCTGCACCATGTGTGTCGGCGGTGGTATGGGTGCCGCAGGCTTGTTTGAAGTGGTATCGTGAAAGCACTGTACTGCCGGGCCTTCGGACCTGAGACCGACCTTACTGTTGAAGAGATAGCGGCGCCTGTCCCGGCCGTTGGTGAAGTTCTGGTGTTGGTACAGGCGGCGGGTCTTAATTTTCCCGATCTTCTGTGTGTGCGCGGCGAATACCAGTTCAAGCCGCCGCTGCCGTTTGTACCGGGCAGTGAGGGCGCAGGTGTTGTGACGGCACTGGGAGCAGATGTGACAGGTGTGTCGGTCGACGACCGTGTCTGTTTCAACGCGTCGAGCGGTGCGTTTGCCGAGGTGATCGCGATCCCGGCCTCTGCGGTGACACAAATCCCCGACAGTATGCCTTTTGAGCAGGCCGCAGGATTGACCGTCGTGTACGGCACCTCCTATTACGCGCTCAAGCAGCGTGCGGGTCTTCAGTCCGGCGAGACACTGCTGGTTCTGGGAGCAGCGGGCGGTGTGGGATTGTCCGCTGTCGAACTGGGTGCCGCGATGGGTGCCCGGGTGATCGCAGCGGCCAGCAGCGACCAAAAGCTGGCCGTTGCCGCTGAGCACGGCGCAGAAGTCGGCATTAATTACGCAACCGAAGATCTCAAAAACCGGATCAAGGAGATCACCGAAGGGGCCGGAGCGAACGTGATCTACGATCCGGTCGGCGGGGAGCTGGCAGAAGCTGCATTCCGGGGTATCGCCTGGGAAGGTCGACACCTGGTGATTGGATTTGCTTCGGGGCCCATTCCCAAGCTGCCGCTGAATCTGCCGCTGTTAAAAGGCGCTGCCGTCGTGGGTGTGTTCTGGGGCTCCTGGACCAAGCGTGAGCCCGAAGCACACGAACAGAACATGGCAGAACTGTTTGAGTTGTTCACTGAAGGTACGATTCAGCCACATGTCTCGAGCACTTATACGCTGGATCAGTTTCTCGATGCTTTTGGCGAGGTATCGGGGCGCCGGGCGATCGGCAAGGTTATTCTGACACCTTGACGGTATATGCTGGCTAAGACAGCCACCAGCCGCGATCGCTAATGAGTCACGAGGTCAAACAGGGTCTACCCAACCGGTACTATGACAACCGGGACGACTTTCTGGTTGAGCGGGCGAAAATTTTCTCACCCATGTGGGTGTGTATCGGGTTCGCCAGTGATGTGTCCGGCCCCGGCGATGTATTTCCGCTTGAATTCATGGAACTGCCGCTGCTGCTGGTGCGCGATCACGATCACCGAGTACGGGTTTTTCATAACGTCTGCCGCCACCGGGGCCATCTACTGGTTGCCGAACCTGGGCAGCTGGGCCGTTCTCTACGCTGCCCGTATCACTCGTGGACTTACGCATTGGACGGTTCACTGATCCGAACGCCGAATATTGGTGGCGCGGGCGTACACCAAGTTGAAGGTTTTGATCGTGCGGGTTTGGGGCTGGTACAGATCCGCTGTGCGTTATGGCATGACCTCATATTTATCAACCTGGACGGGTCGGCCGGTCCGTTTGATGAATTTATCGAGCCACTGGAAAATCGTTGGTCAAAACTCTGGGGCAAAACCGGCGCGGACCATCTGCGGGTCCCTGAAGACTACGGTTCGATCGCATTTGATCTGGCGACCAACTGGAAGCTTGCGGTGGAAAACTATCTTGACGCCTATCACCTGCCCACCGTACACCCGGAATTAAACCGCGTATCGCCGCTGCAGGATCACGAGATCCATATCTCGGAGCAATTTGCCGGTCAGGTATCCCACTGCTATCAACTTGGTGCTGGCAGCCAAGATCACCTTCCGATTTTCCCGAATTGGTCATCTAAACTTCTCCAAGAGGCGGATTACCCCGCTCTATTTCCAAACACACTGCTCGGCCTGCAGGCAGACCACCTGTTTGTGATGGTGGTCATCCCGCTGGAATATGGTCGTACCCGCGAGGAGACCCGTCTGTACTGTGTGGGGGATGAATCGTTGACGGAACGATTCCGGACCCTGCGACACGACCAGCATGCATTCTGGACGCGCGTGTTTCAGGAGGATGTCAGTGCGGTGATGGGCATGCAAAAAGGCAGGGCATCGCCTGGATTTGATGGGGGTGTGCTGTCGCCTTTAATGGATCGTGCCACGGTTGCTTTTCATGAATGGGCCGGTGTCCGCTTGGGTGTCTGGCCTACCGGCTGAATCGCCGCAAAAGATAGTTCTGATGATCCGTACTGAACAGTCAGTGATCTGGCTGGCAACACAACAGCTGTTGATGTGTTCACGGCTTTGTTGTTCAATAGGTTGATTCTGGAGCCAACACGGGGAGCATCAGTGTGACAGTGTGGACGTTTCTCTGGTACATCCTGTGGTTGCCGTTCTGGCTTTACTTCAGCACGTTGTTTCTGCCGACTGATATTGTGGGAGAGCAGGTCTCGTTTGGCAGCGGAATTCAACAATACCTGCACTGGCACTGGCTGGGGCTGCCTATTCTGTTTGCTGGACCACTGATACTGTCGAGCAGAGGGCACAAATAATCAAGCAGTGATGATCTTCCAGTAGGTATCTTTGGAACATACCTTGTCGCCGCGAAACGAGTAGATATCGATGGCCCGGACGTCGAAGGGGCCGGTGTCGATAAATTCTCCGCTGACCCTATAAGTCGCAAATATTTTGTCGCTGCTGGAGTATTCGTTCGATTCGCTAAAGACGATGGGGGTTTTAAGGCGGCTGGCGCGCTCGACCACTGCCTCGCAGGCCGCCTTGAAGCCACGAATGATCCGACCTTCCGGGTGATCGGGGCCCTCATAGTAGATCCAGACAAAGTCGTCGGTCACAAAGGCGCTGCCCGTCGCGACATCGTTAGTGTTCAGCGCCTTCCCGAACCGGTGCAGAAGCGCTTGTTTCTCTGAATCGACATCAGCCATGAGACGTTCTACCAGACTAAAATTTAGGGTGTCAGGTATTCGTTTTTCTGGGTGTCGGTGGCGTCACGGTCACCGTGATACCACCGTTTGTCGGACGGCGGGACAGGCCGGCCTGGTTCAGTCGGGCTAAATATGCCTGCCAGGATGTGTCGTAGTTCTGCCCCAGTTCGTACAGAGTTTCCCATGAGTAGATACCGGTGTTGTGGCCGTCATCAAAATACAATCTGACGGCATACGAGCCTTGGGGTTCGATTTGGTCGATGCCCACATGTTCCTTGCCGTGTTGGAGTACCTCCTGGCCCGGGCCATGGCCCCGGACTTCTGCAGAAGGCGAAAATACCCGTAGATATTCACACGAGAGGTCGAAGTGACTGCCGTCATCAAAATCCACCGCCAGTACACGGGATTGCTTGTGCAGAAGAATGTTTGTTGGACGCGGATGTTTACCCATGCTACGCAACCTATAGTATCGATTCAGGCCACCTTACCTGATTCGACCGTGAATGTTAAACGTGAACTAAGGTTTCTGTGGAAGCCGGACCGCTCGTTGCGTTAAGGTTGGAGTTTACCCCTGAACTGGAGTGTGACAATGGCAGCTTACCTGATTGTTCGTGCAGTGGTACCGGAAGCGGAGCGCGAAAAATTCGACCAGTGGTATCAGGATGTTCACCTGCCGGACGCCCTGGCTGCGTTTCATGCCGTAAGCGCATGGCGCGGCTGGAGTGATGATGATCCGGCGGTTCATTTCGCTTTTTATGAGTTTCCAACCTTGGATGAGGCAAAGTCTGTTGGAGATTCCGATGCCATGAAGACCATGCGGGCTGATTTCGATCAAAACTGGCAGGATCGGGTTGCCAGAACCCGTGAATACGTCGAGGTTGCCCAGTCGATTTCAAGATGAAGTGGCCTCCAAGACGCGGGCTGTGAACCGACACCCGACCGGGTGATGTTGCGTTCGAGTTCACGCAGTCGTTAAACCCAATTCGAGGAGTGAGTGTCGATGAATACGATCAAGCCACAAGATGTCCGGCAAGTTGCCTGTGTGGGTGCCGGAACAATCGGTTCCGGGTGGGCAGCTTATTTTTTGTCACGAGGGATGGAAGTTATCGCGTCCGACCCTGCGCCAGATGCTGAAACACGGTTACGGACCAACATCGACGATGCCTGGCCAAAACTCGAACGGCTTGGACTTTCACCAGGCGCCAGTCGCGACCGACTGCGTTTTGTCGAAGATATTGAGCGAGCGGTTGCAGATGCTGACTTCATTCAGGAAAGCGCACCTGATGATGAGGCGCTGAAAATCGAACTGATCGGGCAGATTGATGCGGCCTGTCGTTCCGATGTGGTGATCGCCAGTTCATCATCCAAGTTTCTGCCCAGTAGAGTGGCTTCCGGTTGCAACCGCCCGGAACGCGTCATTGTCGGGCATCCATTCGTTCCCGCCTACCTGGTGCCACTGGTCGAGGTCGTGGGCAGCGCCTCTACGCCTGCAGAGATTCTCGATTGGGCGGTGGACTTTTATCGGTTGGTGGGTAAGCGGCCGCTGAAACTCAAAAAAGAAATCGAGGCCTATATTGCAAATCGACTGCAGCATGCCATTTATCTCGAGGCACTGAGTCTGGTGGAACAGGGCATATGCGACTATGCCGATATCGATGATGCGGTGACCTGGGGTCCGGGGCTGCGCTGGGCGGTGCAGGGGCCTGTTCTGCACCGTCACCTGGGCGGCGGCAAGGGCGGGGTGAGACATATGATCGACCACTTTGGGTGGAACGGCGTACCCGGGGGCGAAGTGGCATTTATCGATGCGGTCGAGCGTCGATGGGGACACGTATCCATCGCCGAACTGGAAAGCTGGCGCGATGACAATCTACTGGCCATTCTAGAGGGGGTGACACCCCCGCCCCGACAATGACCGCCCGGGTTCTGCAGCAACACAGTTGTGTCTGATCTGATGAGTGACGGCACAATCCAAGCGTTCAGCTGGCCGGAAGGCGCCCGGCTTGCGCTTTCCATTGTGGTCAACGTTGAGGAGGGTGCAGAGCGTTCGGTTGCTGATGGTGATTCAGGTCCGGAGCCGGTCGATGAACTGGGTATCGCGCTGAAAGGTGAGGTCCGAAATTTTTCCAACGAAAGCAACTACCGCTATGGCATCCAGCGCGGCGCGCCGCGGGTACTGGATATGCTCCGGCTATACGGGGTGCCAGCGACGTTCACCTGTGCTGCCCTGAGCCTGGAGCGGGCGCCGCAGCTTGCCCGGCAGATCGTTGACGAGGGTCATGAGATCTGCGCGCACGGCTGGCGCTGGACCTATCAGCACCGGATGTCTGAGGAAGACGAACGCGTCTTTATCGAAAAAGCCAGTGACTCCATTCTCGACAGTTGCGGCCAGCGACCGGCTGGCTGGCTGTCCCGTTACCTGACATCAGCGAATACCGCCCGCCTGCTTGCCGAGGCTGGCTTTTTCTATCACATGGACGACTACTCCGACGACCAGCCTTTCTGGCAACGTCAGGGTGACACATCGATCCTCGTTCTACCCTACGCTGTGGACACCAACGACATGAAGTTATGGACCACGCCGGCGTACAGCCCGTCGGACTGGTTGCAGTATGCCGTCGATACCTTTGACTGTTTGTATGAAGAGGGCCGGACCCAGCCTCGGATGATGTCACTGGGACTTCACCTGCGTGTGATCGGACGGCCGGGCCGCATCGGTGCGCTTAAAGAGTTTCTTGAACACGTCAGGTCGCAACAGGCGGTCTGGTTCGCCCGGCGGATCGATATTGCCAAATGGTGGTCAGAACATCACCCGTTGAGCAACTAGCTATGGACAGTATCGATACGATCGCACGACACGTGACCCAGACCAGGTTTGTGGATCTTCCTGACGATGCTGTTGAAGCGACCTGCAAATTCATCCTGGATACGCTGGGGGTAGGTATCTTCGGCAGCAGCGGTCCTTGGGTCGAGGAGTTGATCTCGGCACAGGGTGGTCCACCGACCAGTGGGGTGGCCCGTGTGTTTGCCAGACCAGTGACGCTCGGCGCTGCGTCGGCTGCGCTGTGTAATGCCTACCAGATGCACAACTCCGAGTTCGACTGTGTGCACGAAGGTGCAGTGGTGCATGCCGTGACGTGCCCCCTGGCGGTAGCTCTGGCCGAGGTCGATCGCCAGAACATTGATGCGGGCAGACCCGTGACCGGCCAGCAACTTATCCGCGCTATTGCGCTGGGTGTGGATGTCGCCTGTCATTTAGGTGTCGCCAGTACCAGTGCCCTTAAGTTTTTCCGACCCGGGACCTGCGGCGCATTTGGTGCGACGGCGGCACTCGCGGTATTGCGCGGCTTTGATACGGCCTGCCTGGTCAGTGCGTTCGGCATCGTACACGCCCAGTTGTGCGGCACCATGCAGGCACATACGGAGGGCTCTCCTTTGCTCGGTATGCAGATGGGATTTAATGCGCGTAATGCCGTGTTGGCCTGTGATCTGGCTGAGCGAGGTGTGCCTGGGCCGCGCGATGTTCTGGAAGGCCCTTTCGGTTATTTTGCTCTGTTTGAATCGAGCCACGATTTGGCGAGCGTTCTGCCCCAATTGGGTCAGCAGTGGCGAATCACGGAGATGGCCCACAAACCGTTTCCCAGTGGCCGTGCGACACACGGAATTGTCGACGGCTGCATGACACTGCGCCGCACACACGATATCCTCCCTGAGGCCATCACCCGGGTCAGCGCTCGAGTACCCCCGCTGATTCATCACCTGGTGGGCCGGCCGTGTCTAGCGGACATGGACATCAACTACGCCCAGCTTTGTGCTCAGTTCGCGGCCGCCCGGATTCTGATTGCCGGAGACCTGGTGACTGAGGATTTCACAGCCACTGGCCGCAGTGATCCCGATACGCTTACGCTGGCCGATAAAGTCCAGATTATTGTCGATGACAACCCCGATCCCAACGCGTTAACGCCGGTGACAGTCGATATTGAAACGCACGGCGGGGCTCATCATGAGATAGCTGTCGACACGGTGTACGGTCATCCCGATAATCCGATGACGCGGCAAGACTGGTTGAAGAAATTCCGGAGTAACTGGCAACACGCAGCCGTTGCGCTGGGTGAGGATGCCCGTGAACGCGTCATTGAACAGGTGGACAATCTACCGGCTGTTGTCGATACGGCGCGGATCATCGATGACCTGCTACCGTGAGCCGTTATTTCACACAGGCTGATTTTCCCGAACTGAACAGGGCGTTTCCCATCGGCGACGCTTTCCTGTCGGGTCCTGCACAATTCGATCCTGAACGATTGCGGGCTTTGCAGGAGGATCGCTTTTCCCGTGTCGTTGCGCGCGCCTGGCAAATCCCTTTCTATCGTCGGCACTGGGGCGGGGCAGGCGCGGAACCGGGTGATATTACAAGCCTGGATGATCTCGAGCGATTACCGGTCGTGACCAAAGACCACCTGATGGCCAGTGTTGAAGCAGTGCCGCCCTATGGGGATTATCACGGCATGACCCGTGCCGACGGCGGGCGCTATCGCACGGTTCTGCAGACCACCAGTGGAACCACTGGCGTGCCTCAACCGCTTTTCTTCGGTGCCCGCGACCGGGAAATCCAGAATATTCTTCTCGCCCGTGCCTACCTGCTGCAGGGTCTGAAACCGAACGATGTGGTGCACTCCATTTATGGTTTTGGCATGGTCAACGGCGGTCACTATATTCGCGAAGCGATTCTTCACCATACCGATGCCCTGCTGCTGTCAGCCGGTACGGGCACCGAAACACGCAGCCGTCAGCAGGTTGAATTGATGCATCGATTCGGCGCGACTGTGCTGGTGGGATTTGCTGATTACATGCTGAGGCTGGCCCAGGCAGCGCGCGACACCGGGCTGGCGCCCGGCACGGATATTCCACTGCGGATGATTTCCGGGCACCTGGATCATGATGCCCGCGAGACATTGTCGGGTGCCTGGGGCGGTGCGTCGGTTTACGACTGGTATGGTGTGGGCGATACGGGGATCATCGCTGCAGAAGGACCTTGTCAGGAGGGTCTTTACGTCTGGGAAGATGCGCACTTTCTTGAGATCGTGGCGCCCGAGTCGGGCAAGCCGGTCGCCCCTGGCGAACCCGGCAACATCTGCGTGACGGTGCTTTTTAAGGACACGGTCTACCCCATCATACGTTTCGACACCCAGGACGTGTCCAGCCTTTTGCCGCCCGATCCGACCAGTGGCATCAACTTTCAGCGCATCACCGGTTTTTCCGGCCGCAGTGACAATATGGTCAAGCTGCGCGGTGTCAACGTTTATCCAACCGCCATTGGCAAATTGCTGCATGAAATTGAAGGCACCACCGGTGAATACATCTGTCGATTGCATACCTCGAATGATCAGGACGAACTCACCGTGATCGTTGAATATGTCGGTAGCGATCCCGGATTTAAGGATACATTGGCGCAGTCGCTAAGAGAACAACTGGGTGTCAGGTTGGGCATAGAACTTGCAGGCAAGGGTGAGACGGCTGCCTTAACCGGGCTGGAAGATCGGCAGAAACCCCGACGGCTGATTGATGACCGCTGACGTTCTGCCGACTCTGCCACTGACTGAAGTATCTGAACTTCTGATTCAGCGTAAGGCCAGTCCGGTTGAACTGACCCAGGCCTGTCTGGACCGGATCGAGTCAGCTAACGGTCAAGTGAACGCGCTGGTGTTTGTCGATCCGGAAACTGCGATTGCGCAAGCGGCTGAAGCGCAACAACGCTATGCTCTTCGGCAACCACTGGGTCTGCTCGATGGCCTGCCAATCGTGGTTAAAGACAACATTGCTGTCAGCGGCTGGCCTATGACCAATGGCCTGGCGGTCCAGCATACCTCCAGTGCAGATGCCGATATCGTGAGTCGCCTGCGTCGGCAGGGCGTGGTGATGCTCGGCAGCGCCAATATGGACGAAGGTGCGTTGGCTGCCGCTGGCGTTAATCCCCATCATGGCCGCATCATGAACCCGGATTTTCCAGGCTATGCAAGCGGCGGCTCCAGTAGTGGGTCGGCGGCTGCGGTCGCCGCCGGTTTCTGCTGTGCAGCGCTCGGTACGGATACCCTGGGTTCGGTCCGGTTGCCGGCAGCGTACTGCGGCCTGGTCGGATTCAAGCCAAGTCATGGGCGTCTGTCGACCACCGGCATCATTTCTCTGCTGCCCGAGCTGGATGCAGTCGGACCCATCACCCGGTCGGTCGCCGATGTTGTCTACCTGATGACTCAGCTTGAGGGGTGGACCGTGTCGGTCGAGCAGCTTCCACTGGGTCATTTGCGCTGGGGCGTGCCCGATAGTTTCAGTGGGGAAGAACTTGATGTGGATGTCCAGGTGCCGTTTGAGTCGGCGCTTGCGGGTCTGTCTGCTGTCGTGCGCCCGCAGCCAGTCGCACTTCGCCATTGGGACCCCGGGACACTGCGGCGTTCGGGACTGTTACTGGCAGAACATCATGCGGCCTGCCACTGGACCGATCCGGCCAGCGCTTATTCGGCACGACTGAGATCGATGCTGCAGTATGGGCGTGAAGCGAGCGCCGATCGGTTGGCCAGGGCGCAAAGCTGCGTCCGTGAAAGTAAATCGGACCTGCTCGCGTCCTTCACCGAAGTCGATGTGATCCTGATGCCGACGACCCCCCAGACGGCGTTTGACAGTGATACGGCGGTGCCCGTCAATCAGGCCGATTACACAGCACTGGCCAACGCCGCTGGTTGCCCGTCGATTTCTATCCCCTGCCTGACGCCGGCGGCGGGCCGCCCGGCTGGACTGCAGCTGATGAGCGCGCCGGGCAGTGACGAGAAATTGTTGGCATGGGCTTTACAGGTCGAGCGCTTGTTGGCAGATTGTTAAGTGACTGGCAGGGTCGGATAGGTCTTTCTGCTAAACTGCCACCGACCTCATCCCCGGGGAATTACCCATGGCAGCAGACCCGAACGAACAACGGCATTCGCAGACGCTGTTCAGTCAACGTGCCCGTTACCACAGCAGTGAGAACAATTTCGAATTTTCCTGGCCGGCAGTACCGGCACACCAGTTCGTTGAAGAACGCGACCGCGCGCTGGCTGAGCACACTCCGACGGGGCTGATACCGCTGGATCTGGGGGATGTACTGGGTCTTGATTATCCCGCCACCACGCCAACCCTGCTCACGCGTTACGCCAAGATCTGTGCCGGGGAGGCGTTATCGGTTTCGTTCAAGGCGGCAGGTGCCGTGTATTACGTTATTCGGGGTCAGGGCTGTTCAACGCAGGATAACGACACGATTGAGTGGGGCGAAGGAGATCTCTTTTGTTTTCCCGGTGCCGGCAAGACCGTTCACCGGGCAGGCGGTCGTGACAGTCTTCTGTTCCTGGCGACCAACGAACCTCTGCTCAGTATTGACCGCCTGAGTCCGCCGCCACCGGCCGAGGCTGTGGTCGAGGCTGTGCACTGGCCGGCAGACGAGATCACACGGCAGTTTGAGCCGGTACTGAGGCGGCCGATTACCGAAACTACCTCCGGTCACGCGGTACTGTTTTCGAGCACTGCCCAAGGCGGGAGTACCAATATCCTGCCCACAGTGAACTGTGCGGTGAACACGTTGGAGAGCGGTAAGGACCAGCGTCCTCATCGCCACAACGGTGTCGCGGTCACCTTGTGCATCCGCGGTCAGGGTGTTTACTCGCAGATCGATGATCAGCGGGTCGACTGGATCGATTGTGGTGTACAGATCACACCGCCCGCAGCGCTTCATTCCCATCACAATCGTGGTCCGGAGCGGATGGAATGCCTGATCTTCCAGGACGAAGCGCTCCACTATTACACCCGTACACCGGGCTTCAGCTGGACCTGATCTGCAGTCTGCCGTGAGTGTGCTGGCACCTTCCCTGCGGCGGGATGCCCAAGTCATGGGCCTGGTCGGTCTGGCCCATGCTTCCAGCCATTTTTTCCATCTGGTTCTGCCGCCACTGTTCCCGATACTCAAGCAGGAGTTCGATGTCAGTTATGCGCAGCTCGGCCTTTTGCCGGGACTGTTTTTCGCAGCATCGGGTGTGATGCAGATTATCAGTGGCTTTCTGGTGGATCAGTTTGGGGCGCGTCGCGTGCTGTTGGCTGGGTTGGCGTTGCTGTCGATCAGCATGCTGCTGTGCGGGCTGGTGTCAGAGTTCTGGATGTTGATTCCCCTCGCTGTGGTTGGCGGCGTCGGCAACAGTGTTTTCCATCCGGCCGATCTCGCCATCCTGACCGATAAGGTCAGCCGGCCCCGTCTCGGCCGAGCCTATGGTATCCATGCGCTGTCGGGCAATATAGGCTGGGCAGCTGCGCCGGTGTTCATCATGACGGCGGTACAGTTCAGCGACTGGCGAACCGCACTGGTGCTGGCCGGTTGCGTCGGTTTTGCCGTGTTGCTGGTGCTGCTCTTGTCCGGTAGAGAGCTGGTCGAGTCAGCACGGCATGCTGTCAGTACGAGGCGTCCAGAAGGCACTGCGGGTGACAACGTCCGGATGCTGCTGTCACCCACAGTGGTGTCCTGTTTTCTTTACTTTACTTTTCTTTCTACCGCCCTGATCGGGATTCAGACGTTCGGCGTCACAGCGATGGTTCAGATCTATTCGGTGCCATTAACACTGGCGACCGCTGGGTTGACTTTGTTTCTTGTGGCGTCAGGTGTCGGTGTGGTTTGCGGCGGTTTTGCCGCTGACTGGACTGATCGGCATGATGTCATCGCCATGTCGGGTATGACGATCGGTGCGATGGTCTTTTTTGTGATCGGTTCTGGTTCGATTTCACCCTCAGTGTTGATTCCTGCGCTCATCATCGCCGGGTTTGTTGCCGGGACTACCACGCCGTCGCGCGATATGCTGGTGCGCAAGGTGACGCCGGAGGGCGCATCCGGCCGGGTTTTTGGATTTGTTTACTCCGGGCTCGATCTCGGGTCCTGCGTTATTCCGCTGGTTCTGGGCTGGGTGCTTGACCATGGATCAGCGCCCGTGGTTTTCTATATCATCGCGAGTATGCTGCTGGTGACCGTGCTGACCGTGGTCAATGTGCGCCGTTACGTACCGGTCCGGCGTCAGCCTGTCTGATACAGTGATCGCTGTCAGACGGCACCGATACCAGGGGTAAGCTATGGTGCAATACCGACTTACAGAGCTCACAAAGTCACTGCCGGCAACGGTACCGTTTGTGGGGCCGGAAACGCAGGAACGGGCCCGCGGTGGACCATTTGACGCCCGGATCGGTGCAAACGAAAGTGTCTTCGGACCGTCTCCGGGGGTGGTAGCTGCTATTGCCGAAGCGGCCAGCAGTGCCTGGATGTATGGTGACCCGGAAAATCACGTGCTTTGCCAGGCGATCGCAGCTCAGCACGGGGTGGAGCCTGGCAACATCATGGTGGGAGAAGGGATCGATGCTCTGCTGGGTTACGTTGTGCGCATGTTTGTAGAACCAGGTGATTCGGTGGTGACCTCGCAGGGTGCTTACCCGACCTTCAACTACCATGTCGTCGGTTACGACGGTCAACTGGTAACCGTACCTTACCGTGATGATCGGGAGGATGTGGATGCCTTGCTGGCAGCGGCCGCTGAGTGTCAGGCCAAGCTGATCTATCTGGCAAATCCGGACAATCCGATGGGTACCTGGTCGTGCGCCGAGAAGATAGACGACATGATTTCGAGGGTGCCCGCGGGTGCGTTGCTGGTACTGGACGAAGCCTATGGCGAATTTGCCGAACCGGGGACGCTGCCGGAGATCGATGTGTCCAGTGACCGGGTGCTACGCTTCCGAACTTTCTCAAAAGCCTACGGGCTGGCGGGGATCCGTTTGGGCTATGTTGTCGGGAACTCGGAGCTGGTGGCCGAGTTCAACAAGGTCCGAAATCATTTCGGTGTCGGCCGGGTTGTTCAGGCGGCTGGCCTTGCTGCACTGGCGGACCAGTCTCATCTCGATCGGGTGATTGATCAGGTCAAGGCAGCGCGACGTCGAATCGTTGAGATCGCGTCAGACAACGGGCTGGCGACTGTCGACTCGGCCACAAACTTTGTGGCTGTGGATTGTGGCCGCGATGGAGAATTCGCGACCCGCGTATTGAACAGTCTGGTTGAACGCGGTATTTTTGTCCGGATGCCAGGTGTGCCACCGCTAAACCGCTGTATTCGCATCACGGCCGGGCTCGATCACGAATTGGATGCGTTTGCGGCGGCACTGCCGCTGTCACTTGTCGACGCTAACTGACCGCATCGTGTTGCGGACAGGCCAACGCTAGAGCAATGACCGAAGGACCAGTCCCGCACCGAGTAGCACGAGCAGGCCCAGCACTGCCCGGCGGAAACTGCTCTGAGACAGCCTGCGGCGGATCGGTATCCCAAGTTTCAGTCCCACCAACATTGCCACTAGCCCGACAAACGATATCTGTGTGGTGTCGACGGTGAAAAGACCCAGCCAGGCCAGACCGATGGCAAACACAACGCTTGAAATCGTAAACGAGATGTTGATTGCCTGAATGAAAACGTTCCGCTCGAGCGGCAGCGACAACAGGTACGGCAATACCGGCATCACCTGCGAACCGGTGACACCGTTAACCAGCCCCGTTGTGAAACCGACCGGTATTTCAAGACGCCTGGCGAGCGCTGTGGGCAGTCTGAATGCTGGTTGAGTGATGGTAATCACACCGTAAATGATCAGCACCAGGCCGAGTATTGCCGAAGAGATGGTCGGGTCGAGCCACATCAGCAGGGCCAGTCCTATGAAGATTCCTACCGGTGCCGCTGCATACATCAGTCGAAACTGTATCAGCGTCGCTCGAAAATGCCCGGCATCACGCATCACAATCAGGTTACTGACGACCGAAGGCACAATCAGCAGCGGCAGTGCCTCTTTCAAGCCGATGGCATAGACGAGAAACGACAGTGCGGTCGTGGCAAATCCAAGACCGGTGGTGCCTTTGACCAGCCCGGCGAACAAAAATGCACCACATACAACCAGAATGTCTCCGTTCTCCAATTTTTTGTTTTTCCGGATGTGGCGGTGATCAGACAGGATCTACCCCCAGGGAAGAGGATTTGAGTGTAGGCAATAACCGTTGGGATGCCCAGCGTGTCAGACTGTCACTCAATGGCGGTGCGTATTGTCTTGAAGGATCGAATCGCGATGTTCCAGTACACGATAGAAGATCATCGGTGCCGGTGACCAATAATATTTTTTTACTTGCTGATCGTTATGTTGATCAGCTCGCAGCACTCCAGCCAATGCTCGCCACTCAAATGGGGGTACCCGGATTTGATGGACAATGGGGCGTACAGGATCCGTCGGGGTGGCAGGACATCGGGGCACTGTTCAAGCGTACCCTGTCGGCGATCGAGGCGCTGCCACCATCGGATCGACATCGGGAGCAACTCGGCCGCCGGGTACTGAAAGACCATCTCAGTGGTCGGGTGGAACGCATTGAGCACGGTCACCCGCTGCAGGATCTGAACAACATCGCCTCGCCGGTGCAGGGGTTCAGGGAGACTTTTGACCTGATGCCGAAGGTCAGCGCCGATGACTGGGAATTGATTGCCAGCCGACTCAGTAGCCTGCACGGGGCAGTAGACGGCTATATAGAGAGTCTCTCTGAAGGTCGTAGACGCGGACTTGCCGCAGCTCGGCGTCAGGTCGAGGCTTGTATCGAGCAGTGCCGGGTCAATTCAGGCTCGGGTTCTTTCTTTTATCAGCTCTCGGCGGGGGCCCATGATGCGCAGGTGCCCGACGCCCTGCAGGCTGAGGTCGACACGGGAGCCGCGGCTGCCCGCTTGGCATATGCGCACCTAGCGAATTACCTTGAGGATGAGTATCTACCCGACAGTGTCGAGGCTGATGGGGTAGGTCTTGAACGTTACCGCAGAGCCAGTCGTCACTTTCTGCTTACTGAGATCGACCATGAAGCGGTCTACCACTGGGCGTGGCAGGAAGTCGCTGCCTTACGGGCGCAGATGGTGGAAGTTGGTCGGCAAATCGATCCGGCGCTTGGCTTTCAGGAGATCGTGCAACTGCTGAAGACAGGCGCTGACTATGTCGTGAGCTCAGAAGCTGAATTTCTCAGCCAAATGCGGCAATGTCAGATGGATGCCCTGGATCAGCTGGACGGTACGGTGTTCGACGTTCCTGTACCGATCAAGCAGATTGATGTGCAGATCGCACCGCCCGGCACTACGCTTGGGGCCTACTACATTCAGCCGTCGGAGGATTTTTCCCGTGCCGGCAGCGTCTGGTATGCAAAGCTCACCGATACCAGCGTCTACCCGTTGTTTGACGAGGTGACCACCGCGTATCACGAAGGTTTCCCCGGACACCATCTGCAGATCGGTGTGCAGATGTGCTTGGGCGATGAATTGACCCGCGCTCATCGGCTCGCCATATGGTACGACGGCTATGGTGAAGGCTGGGCACTGTACGCCGAAAGACTGATGGACGAACTGGGATTTATCAATCGTCCGGAATACCGCTTTGGGCTGTTGTGCAGCCAACTGATGCGCGCTTGCCGGGTGGTGATTGACATTGGCATGCACCTAGGAATGATCATACCCAAAGATGCGGTTTTCCATTCGGGTGACATCTGGACGTTTGATCTGGCCGTCGAGATGCTGCGGGACTATGGTCTGATGTCGCCAGTGGGTGCTCGCTCCGAAGTAACACGTTATCTGGGATGGCCGGCCCAGGCAATCTCCTACAAAGTAGGCGAACAGTTTATCTTGGACCTGCGTGCTCAAGCCGAACATGAGGCATGGTTTACGCTCAAGGAGTTTCATCGACGTATACTTGTTTCCGGTCCGGTTGGACTCGATCATCTCAAAGAACTGATCCTTGGCCAGGAATAGGCCTGCGGCTTGAGATGGATAAGTACGGTGATTACGATGAGATGTGCGTTGTGATGCAGTATGCCGCAGACCCTGTAGCAGGGTGGCAGAAGGTACAACTCGGAGTAGCAGGAGGTACGTGAATATGGTTTTTGATTTTCTGAAGAAGCACTTTTCTGGCAGAGCAGATAACGGCGACAGTGATAGCCGGAAAGACGCGGTAGAACATGAGGGTTTCACAATTGTACCGACGCCCCGACAGGGTGAGAACGGCTGGACCACGGAAGGCCTTATTGAGCGGGAAGTCGATGGCGAAGTCGAATCACGCCACTTTATCCGGGCCGAGACCCACATGGACCGGGACCAGGCTATCAGTCACACGATTCTCAAGGGCCGGCGGATCATCGACGAAGAGAGTCGGATGCGCCCTGCCGCTGGAGACTGACGGCGCGTCGAGTTATGCCATCGGGTTTTGCGGGATGTGGTGGCGCAGTGAACCGCATCATGGAGCTGTTCAGGTTTAGGACTGATCCTACGGCGACGGTTTGTCGTTTGGCACATTGAGCGTTTTCGCCATCCACTGGTGGAGTTTCTGCATGCCTTTGAGCGGACGTACCCAGACCTTGAATTCGATGATCTGATTGTTGTCGTTCCAGCAGATATGATCCACACCGTTGATCACGATGTCGTCGATGGTCACCTCAAACTCCAGCATGGCCTGGCGCTCATCGACCATTTCCCTGACGTAGTGAAAACTCCCATTCAGCAGCACCTTGGCTGCTGCTGTTAAGTATTTCACCACGATGGCCTTGCCCACCTGTGGCGTATGAACCACTGGTGAATGGAAGACCGCGTCATCGGCAATCAGGGTGTCCAGTGCCGACGCGTCACCGCTGCGGATGATGTCGTGCCAGGAATCCAGGGCAGCTGCCATGTTTAGATCTCTCCTCTTAGCCCTGATCAGGTATTCCTTCAACCGGTCGGTTCCAACGCGGCCAGTACTAGCCTATGGAACTGGTGAACCGCATGTTCGGCGATACCGCTTAAGTCGGGATCGACGATAAATCGTCCCTGATCGTACGACTGGGACTTGAGTCCTTTTTGAACGGATTCACACAGAGCGGCATCCTCCGGGCCGAGCACGGTGTTCATGTAATGGTCCTGTGCATCAACTTGACTGTTATCAGACAGGCCATAGCGGTGACCGAAGAAACTGGTGCGTTCATGATCCAAGGGAAGAAACGACAGTACGAGTAAGTAAGGTTCACCGGGCAACAGATTGATGGTTGTGGTGGGCCACAGATACCAGAATGCACCTGAACGGTTTGGACTGTCCGGGGCCAGCGCATAGGCAGTGTTTTTTGCACGGGTATCAGGGCCCAGTTGTCGCGACCAGTTGCTGAAGGTCTCCATCTGGTAGCTGGACATGTCGAACAGGGTCGCAAAATCCGGGTGCGCAGGAGCACAGTGATAGCATTCCAGAAAGTTGTCGACCACCACTTTCCAGTTTGCCGCCATAGCAGCGGGTCCGTAGGTAAACGTATCAAGCGGCTTCATTTGATCCAAGTTCGGTAGGCGTTCCTGGAGATCTTGTTCCAGCCCAGGCGCCTGGTTATTGAGTGAGTCCGCTTCAAGGTCAAGATTGAAAAAAACAAAATCACACAAAGTATCGACCTGTACCGGTTGCAGACAGAATTCGGATTTATCGAAGCCGGGGACTTTCTCGGAATTACGGGCATGACGCAGCTCCCCGGTAAGTGCATAAGACCAGGCGTGGTAGGGGCAGACGATGTTGTGGGTGTTACCGCTGCCTTCAAGCAACTGATGGGCGCGGTGCCTGCAGACGTTATAGAACCCGCGCAATGTTTCGTCTTGGCAGCGAACGATGAAAACACTCTCGTCGGCAACGCTGGCAGTCAGGTAGTCACCGGTTTTGCTTAACTGTGAGGCATGGCCCGCGTAATGCCAGTTGCAGTAGAAGATGTTCTGTTTTTCCTGTTCGTATATTTTTTCGTCCAGGTAAAGAGATGAGGGTATCGTGTATGAATGCTGTGGTTGTTCATGCACAGGTCGCTGTGTTTTCAGTTCGACAACTGTTTCACTCGGCATGTTCTTGTATCCTGCGGATTTTCTGCCTGGCATCTACGGCGGATGGTGCTGATTGTAACGTGATTGGGTATCGGGAAAGGGTGTAGCGGCGGGGCATACGAGTACCAGAGAATCGACTGACAGAGATGAAGTCTCAACCGGGTTCGGTCAGAATAAGGGCAGGAGTACCTTTGAGGAGGAACAGAGATGTCCAAAGTTTGTGTGGTTGCCGGCGTTGGCCCGGGAAACGGTGCCTCGTGTTGCCGTCGATTTGCCGCCGAAGGTTACTCGATCGTGATGCTGGCTCGAAATGCTGATTATCTCGCATCGCTCTCGGCTCAGCTGCCTGGGTCTTTGCCCATCGCCTGCGATGTGAGGGACCCCGAAGCCATAGAGACCGCCTTTGATCGTATTCGTGGTGAGGCGGGGGAAGTAGATGTGCTGATCTATAACGCAGGATCTGGCGAATGGAACAGCGTGGAAGAGACCACAATCGAAGGGATGGAGTCGTCGTGGCGGACCAACACGTTGGGTCTGCTTGTTGCCAGCCAGCAGGTGATTCCCCCCATGAAGGCCCGCGCGAGTGGCTCGATTGTCGTGATTGGTGCGACCGCATCATTGCGTGGAGGTGCCAATTCGACAGCATTTGCTTCAGCGAAGTCGGCGCAGCGCAGTCTGGCCCAGTCGATGGCCCGACGCTTAGGTCCCACGGGTATACATGTCAGCTATGTGATTATCGACGGCATCATTGATCTTGAAAGGACCCGGGCTGCCCGGCCAGATATTCCGGATGAATATTATCTGCAGCCAGACGATATCGCCCAGAGTGTTTACGATCTAACCTGCCAGCATCGTTCTGCCTGGACTTTTGAATTGGATCTGCGTCCATTCGGAGAGAAATGGTAGACCGTATTCGGGGCCTATTGAGTCTGGATGTCAGACACGGCAGATATTAGAACAAGCAATAATCAGACTTAACCAGGATCCAACATGTCGAGGTCAACATTTCAACTCAGTGAAAAGGTTCACGACTATCTGTTAGGGCATTCGCTGCGCGAGAGCACTTTCTGTCAGCAGTTGCGTGAAGAGACCAGACCCATGAAGATGGGCATGATGCAGGTCTCCCCGGAACAGGGACAGTTCATGGCATTTCTGGTCGAACTGACCGACGCCCGCAAAGCGGTCGAGGTCGGAACCTTTACCGGCTACAGTGCGCTGTGCGTCGCGCAGGCACTGCCTGCAGATGGCGCACTTATCTGTTGTGATGTGAGCGAGGAGTGGACGGCTGTGGGCAAAAAATACTGGGAACAGGCCGGGGTCAGCGATCGGATCAGTCTCAGGATCGGACCGGCAGTCGATACCCTTAAGGCCATCCGTGATGCCGGAGAAGAAAGCACGTTCGACTTCGGTTTTATCGATGCGGACAAAACGAACTACCGATCCTATTACGAGCACGTACTGGCGTTGCTGAAGACTGGGGGGTTGCTGCTGATTGACAATGTGCTGTGGGGCGGTAGTGTGGCCAACCCGGATAAGACCGATGAGGATACCGAAGCAATTCGTGCCTTGAATACTTTTCTGCATCACGATGATCGGGTGTCCTTGAGTATGCTTCCGGTCGGTGATGGCCTGACACTCGCGCTGAAACGGTAGCTGAGGCAGCAACCTGCGATTTATATTCACACTATGAGCGCGCCTAGAATCAAACCGCTTTGCGGCCCCTTTGCCTGGACCGCAGCAGAGCTGGATCAGAACAGTGGCTGGTCAGTCGTTCTGCACGCGGATGAATTAGCCTGCCTGGACAGTGCCCTTGATGTGGTGATGTCCCGGCAGATTGCCTGGTCGTCACTGACAAAGTCTCAGTTCCCGTTGCCGGAGCTGTCGCAAAAACTCGAGGCGATTTCGAACGAACTTGAAGACGGTTGCGGGATGGTCTGTTTGCGTGGCATTTCGCCGGAGCGCTACACAGCTGACGAGTTGCGCACACTGTGGTATGGCTTGTGCCTGCATCTAGGGATACCGGTCTACCAGAACTCACAGGGCCAGCTGCTCCGGGAAATCTGTAACGAAGGGGAAGGGGTTGGGAAACGCTATGGTCAGATGACAAGCGGAGACGGTGTCTTTCTTTCTTCCCGGGCACGAACCGCGTCGACTGCAGAACTGCGGTTTCATACTGATCGAGCCGATATCGTGGGGTTGCTGTGTGTCGGTCGCGCAAAGAGCGGTGGTGAGACACGAATCGCCAGTTCGGTGACTGTGCACAACGAGATGATTCGTAGGCGGCCTGCGCTTGCCACGCTGTTGTATGCACCGATTTTCCGCTCGCGTTTGGGCGAGGAGCAAGGGGGTGGCCAGATGTTTTACCCATTGCCTGTGTTTGGTTGTCGCGAGGGGAAATTCACCAGTCATTACTCTCGCACTTATGTGGAGGCGGCCCAGTTGTTGCCCGAAGTACCGACAATGATGGATGAACAATGGGTTGCACTGGATCTTCTGGCAGAGCTTGCGGATGAACACTGTGTGGAAAGTGTGTTTGAGCCAGGCGATATTCAATTTCTGAATAACCACGTGATTTATCATGCGCGTCGACCGTTCATCGATGACGAGGAGTCCGGGTATAAACGAAACTTGATGCGGATCTGGCTGTGCCCGCCGGGAAACCGGGTATTACCGGAAGATCATGCGCCGCTCTGGCGCACAGTCGAAGCTGACAGTCTGCGCGGCGGTGTTGCCCTGGAGCCCGCGTCCTAAAATAACGCTATCTGATCCGGCGCCAACTGCACTGGCTGCCAGGCTAACCGTGGCGCCAGTCGTCCGGGTCCTGGGAGTTGCCCGGGGAGAGCCCGAGGATATCTCCGTCAGTCGATACACCCAGTCCAAGTACGGTCCGGTTGGCATAATTGAAATAAGCGACGACCTGATTGATCTCCAAGATCTCACCGTCCTCAAATCCGCTATCACGCAGTGCCTCAATCAGTGAAGCATCCATCTCGGCCGGCCTTAGCGTCAGTTGCCTGGCATAAGACAGCGCCAACTTCTCGCGAGGGGTGAGATCCAGACTTTCGATATCTGCCGCTTCCAATCGTTGTCTTAAGCGGTCAGAACGGTCATCGTCATTCAGTAGCCGCTTAAGACCGGCAAAATGATGCACCACACAATAGTCGCACTGGTTCAGCAGACTGACCCAGACGCCGATCGTCTCCAGAAACCACTTGGGCAGTGAATTCGAGTAATGGTGCAGAACATTCTTGTAGATCACCATGTGGCCATCCATGGTATGGGGGCGCAGGCTGTGGGCCATCATGATGTTGTCGACGTTATTGTCTGGGCCTTTGACCCGGTCATACAGCGTGCGCAGGTAACCGGACGAACTGTCGTAGGCAATTGTCTTGATCCAGGACATGTCTGCTCTCGATGCTTCAGTATCGTGAGGGCTGATTGTGTGTCAAACTGCCGGCTTATTCCAACGTCGGGTTGGCACTGACCAAGATTTTGATTGGTTCCGGCACCCAGAAGAAGAACCACAAAAAGGATTCGGCAGTTGAAGCGGCGGCAATTGGAATTCCTGTTTCTCAATGCAGGTCATTTTTTTGATCACCTGATTATCCTGATTTTTGCGGCGGTCGCGGCTCTTGCACTCGCCCGGGAGTGGGGCATGGGCTATGCGCAACTGATTCCCTATGCAACCCCTGGATTCGTGGCTTTTGGTTTGTTTGCTGTACCGGCCGGCTGGCTGGCCGACAAGTGGAGTCGGGAGGGTATGATGCTGTTGTTTTTCCTGGGCATTGGTATTGCGGCTGTGCTCACGGCCCTGGCAGATACACCCCTGCAGATCGGGTTAGGGTTGTTCGTCATCGGCATGTTCGGTGCTATCTATCATCCTGTTGGATTAGCGATGGTTGTGCAGGGCCGAACGAAAACCGGTATGCCGTTGGCGGTCAACGGCGTATTCGGAAATCTAGGCGTCGGCTGCGCGGCCTTGATTACAGGATTCCTGATCGATCAGACCGGGTGGCGTTCAGCATTTGTCTGGCCGGGCGTGGTCTGTATCGTGCTCGGGCTCGCCTACGCATTGTTTCTGTTTGCGATCCGTCAGTCAGGTAACGATGCAGACAGGGCAAGTGGCGCGAAAGCAAATTCTGGCCAGACGTTACAGGTTACAGGTACCATTCTGATAAAAATCTTTGCCGTCATTTTCTTTTCAACCGCAGTCGGTGGACTGATTTTTCAAAGCACCACATTTTCGTTGCCCAAAATTTTTGATGAACGGTTGGGGGAACTCGCCGTCACAGCTACTTCGGTGGGTGGATTCGCGTTTGCCGTGTTTGCACTGGCCTCAATCGGACAGCTCATTGTCGGCTACCTGCTGGACCGGATATCACTTAAGCTGGTTTTTCTGGTGGTTGCCGGAATCCAGGTTGTGTTTTTTACACTGATGGTCGGGGCTACGGGCTCAGTTGCGCTGGCAGTCAGCGCGGTGTTCATGCTGGCGGTATTTGGGCAGATACCCATCAACGACGTACTCATCGGCCGGATTACGCGCAGTGAATGGCGCAGCAGGGTGTTTGGTCTTCGCTATATCGTCACCTTTTCGGTCAGTGCGAGTTCGATCCCTTTGATCGCCTGGATTTACGGGTTCTGGGGTTTTGACGCATTGTTCTGGGTGCTGACGGCAGCCGCGTTGGCAATCTTGATCGTTGTGGTATTCCTCCCCGCTGCAGCTGCCCGATCGGAGATCGCGAGGTAAGTCTCGGCGTTTCTTTCGACCGGCACCTGATTGAGTTGGCGCCGGTCTGTCATCACAGTATTGACAGTGCTCGGTAGTTTATATTTAATACGAATCATTCGCATTCGTTTCTAAAGATAATTCGTTATATTAATTGTCAGTGGAGAAAAAGTGGCTAAGAAGTGTGTCGTTGTCTGGCTGAGTGTAGTCATTGCTCTGGCAAGTTCAGTGTCGGCGGGCCAGGTCGGTGAGGTGAACGTCTATAGTTATCGTAAACCGAAATTGATCGATCCGATGTTCGCAGCATTCACTGAACAGACCGGCATCAAGGTTAACTCGGTGTATGCCAAGCAAGGCATGCTTGCGAAACTACAAAGCGAAGGTCGAAACAGTCCAGCTGATCTTGTGTTTACCGTGGATATTGGCCGTTTGTCTGATATCCATAAAGCCGGACTCACTCAATCAGTGGATCGGTCTATGTTTGCTGCAGACATACCCGACAATTACATGGAGCCTAATGGTCACTGGTTCGGTTTAACAACGAGAGCGAGAATCATTGTGGCCTCGAAAGAACGCATTGCCCCGATGGCTATTTCGACATATGAAGATCTCGCCGATCCAAAGTGGAAAGGACGCATCTGTACCCGTTCGGTTAAACATCCCTATATGGTGGCTTTGACAGCCAGTATGATCGCCCATCACGGCTTAGCGGGAGCACGGACCTGGCTTTCTGGATTAAGAGATAACCTCGCGAGAAAGCCGCAGGGTAATGACCGCGCACAAGTCAAAGCAATCAAACAAGGGGTTTGTGATATTGCGGTCATCAATCACTACTACATAGCCAAGATGCTCAAGGACCCGGAGCAGGTGCCGTGGGCCGAGGCCGTCAATGTTATTTTTCCCAACCAGGCGGGACGGGGCACACACATGAATGTGAGCGGCGTTGCGTTGACCAAGCACGCGCCCAACAAGGACAACGCCATAAAATTGATGGCTTTCCTTGCCAGTGAAACCAGTCAGGAAATGTACGCTCAGAAAAATGCAGAATATCCGGTTAAACCGGGTATTGCCTGGAGTGACCTGCAAAACTCCTGGGGTAGTTTTAAGGAAGACTCGCTCAGTATGGCTGTTGTCGCCGACAACAGAGCTGCCGCGATCAAATTGGCGGATGAAGTGAATTTTAACGGTGGATAAGCGAGCAGCCTGTCAGCGGTTGAAGCGCCAACTTCTCGGCACTCTTTCTCCAGGGTGATCACGATTTCATGGCGAATGCCTCCACGCTGGCTGGATTTAAAGGATTTCGTTTCGGCTTTGACTTACCGCAGAAAAGCTGGACGTTAGCATCTGTATTTGTTGCCATATTGGTCGCACTGCCAGTTGCTGCTGTCATCTGGACAGCACTGAGACCCAGCGGCGATATCTGGTCTCACCTAATCTCCACATCATTGCCGGGCTACGTCAGTACGACACTCTGGCTCATGCTGGGTGTCGGGACGAGTGTCCTTCTGACTGGTGTAACGACTGCGTGGCTGATGACGATGTGTCGTTTTCCGGGCCGGCGGGTTTTTGAATGGTTACTGCTGCTGCCGCTGGCATTTCCAGCCTACGTTATCGCCTATGCGTACACTGATTTACTTGAATATTCCGGTGCAGTTCAGATTTTTCTTCGCATGGCGTTTGACTGGCAGGCGCCACAGGACTACTGGTTTCCTGAGATCCGAAGCCTTGGCGGTGCTGTCACACTGATGGGCGTCGTCCTTTATCCCTACGTTTATCTGCTCGCCCGTGCCGCGTTTCTCGAACAATCGGTGAATGTTCTGGAGGTGACCCGGGTATTGGGGCATGGCCCGTGGCGAACTTTCTTTCGTGTGTCTTTGCCTGCAGCCCGCCCGGCAATTGTAATCGGTGTGGCTTTGGCATTGATGGAAACACTCAACGACTTTGGGACGGTTGATTTCTTTGCCGTGCAGACCATGACTGCCGCACTGTTTGATGTGTGGCAGGGTATGGGCAGTCTGGTTGGCGGCGCGCAGATCGCAACCGCTATGCTGGCCTTTGTTGTTTTATTGATCTCTGTAGAACGCTTTAGTCGCCGTCAGCAGAAGGTGTACCAGAACGTCAGCAGTCGTTTTCGTGAGTTACCCAGCTACCACCTCGAAGGTTTGCCCAAGCTGTTGGCTTTCATGGCCTGCCTGCTGCCCATACTCATCGGTTTTGTCATTCCGTTGATTGTTCTGATCAGGCTGGCGGTAATCTATTTTGATGAATCGTGGACAGTAGACTTCAGGACCTATGTACTGAACAGTCTTATGCTCTCTGCAATCGCGGCTGCGGGGGCGCTGCTGGTTGCTTTGCTGATTGCTTACGGACAGCGCTTGCGTGGCGGGCGAGTTATCAGCTTTGCGGCGCGCATTGCATCTTTAGGGTATGCCGTGCCGGGTGCCGTGCTGGGGGTGGGTGTGCTGATACCGTTCGCCTATTTTGACAACTCCCTGGACGCACTGATGCGGGAGATGTTCGGGATATCCACTGGATTATTGCTCAGCGGCACGCTGGTGGCGGTTGTATTTGCTTACGTGGTCCGCTTTCTTGCTGTTGCCCTGGGCCAGGTCGAATCCAGCCTGGCCAAGGTATCGCCATCGTTAGACATGGCCGCTCGAACACTGGGTTACGGGGCAGGCGAAACGCTTCTGCGCTATCACATGCCACTGATTCGAGGCGGTATGCTGACAGCTGTCATGATTGTTTTTGTGGACTGTATGAAAGAACTGCCGGCCACATTAATTCTGAGACCTTTTAATTTTGAGACCCTGGCGACGCATGTTTACTGGTTTGCATCTGACGAGATGCTCGGCGAAGCGGCACTGGGATCATTGACCATAGTACTGGTTGGACTGATTCCAGTTTTATTCCTGAGCACCATGACCGCACGGGCACGTTCAACCCGACTCAGCAGTGGTACAGTGACTTAGGTTATGAGCAGGACGCCTTCAAAGACCTTTCTGGACGGTTCTCCTGATGTGCCGTTACTCGAAATTCAGGGTATTTCTTGCAATTATGGTCTGGAACGGGCGGTCTATGATCTCAGTCTGACTGTTAACAAAGGCGAACAGGTTTGCCTGTTGGGTCCCAGTGGTTGCGGCAAGACCACGGTGCTGCGGGCAGTTGCCGGGTTTCAGGCGCTGCTTTCCGGCAGTATCTCGATCAATGGTCAATGTATCTCACGACCGGGCGAGATCCTGTCACCGGAAAAGCGCCGGGTCGGGATGGTGTTTCAGGACCATGCGCTGTTTCCTCATCTTTCTGTTGAGCAAAATGTCGGGTCGGGCCTGCGTACTTTGTCTGCGCCAGAACGGCGCACGACGGTGTCGGAATTACTGGAACGTGTCGGCTTGACGAGCGTGGCACAGCGGTTTCCACATGAGCTTTCTGGTGGCCAGCAGCAACGGGTTGCGCTTGCACGAGCACTGGCACCCCGGCCACTGTTACTGCTGATGGATGAGCCGTTTTCCAGTTTGGATCTGGATCTACGCGAACGGATGGGACAGGAGGTGGCCGATATGCTCAAAGCAAACGGGATCACCTGCATCCTGGTGACCCACGACCAAAATGATGCGTTTGCAATGGGTGACAAGGTCGGAGTGATGGCGGACGGGCGCCTTCTGCAGTGGGACACGGCTTACAACTTGTATCACGAACCCGGAAACCGTTTCGTTGCCGATTTTATCGGCAACGGAATTTTTCTACCCGCCGAAGTCAAAACTTCCCGCACGGTGGATTCTGAATTTGGAGAACTCACCGGAGATCAGAGTATTGTGACGCCGCCTGGCAGTCAGGTCGAAGTGCTGATTCGGCCCGACGATGTAGTGCTCGATTTAGACAGCCCGATCAGAGGCCGTGTCGTACGCAAAGCCTTCAAGGGAGCTGAAATCCTCTATACGATTCGTTTTGAAACAGGCACGACCGTGTTAACCCTGTTTCCCAGCCACGCCAATTTCGAAGTCGGTGATGACATCGGGATAAGGTTCGAAGTCGACCATCTGGTAACCTTCGCGATCGATACTGCCACGGTAGATCCGGTTGAGTAAACCGGGTACGTTCCAGCAGTGCCGATGTAGCGGTTAGGGTGCCTCTGAGGGCCTGAGGTAGGCGGCGGTGGTTCCATCGTCGTCATCATGCTCCATTAATTCCGCACGCGCGACTGACCGCAGGTGGACCTCATCCGGTCCATCGGCATAGCGCAGTGCCCGGCCCCAGGTCCAGTGATCGGCCAGGGGTGTGTCCGGGCTGATACCCATTGCCCCGAACAACTGCATGGCCCGATCAATCACGGTGACATGAAGATTGGGCACCAGAGCCTTGATCATGGCAATTTCCTTGCGGGCGCTCTGGGCGCCACGCTCATCGATCAGCCAGGCAGTTTTCAGAACCAGTAAGCGGGCTTGTTCGATCTCGATTCGCGAACGGGCAATCCAGTCGGTTACGGCACCGTGTTCATAAAGGTTTTTGCCAAAGGTCTGTCGTTGTTTCGACCGTTTGATCATCAGTTCCATTGCAAGTTCTGCTGCTCCGATTGAACGCATACAATGGTGAATCCGACCCGGTCCAAGGCGGGCCTGGGCCAGCGTGAAGCCACTGCCTTCCTGGCCGAGCAGGTTGCTTACAGGCACACGGACGCTATCGAAGATCATCTCGCAGTGACCTTCCGGGGCGTGGTGATTCATGATCCGGATGTTGCGTACGATGTTCACGCCGGGTGTGTCTATGGGAATAAGCACCATGCTTTGTTGGCTGTGTCGCGCGGCTTCAGGATCGGTTTTCCCCATCAGGATAATCAGCCGGCAGTGGGGATGAGCCGCATTGGTGATAAACCATTTTCGGCCGTTGATTACGTATTCATCCCCGACGTGTTCAATACGGGTCTGGATGTTGGTGGCATCCGATGACGCCACATCCGGTTCTGTCATCGCAAACGCGGATCGTATTTCACCCTGCAGCAGCGGACGCAGCCATTGCTCATACTGTTCAGGTGTCGCGAACATGTGCAGGAGTTCCATGTTACCGGTGTCGGGTGCATTGCAGTTGAACACCTCAGATGCCCAGGCCACACGGCCCATGATTTCAGCGAGCGGAGCGTATTCCAGGTTGCTGAGACGAGTCCCGGGCTCTTGTTCCCGAAGGTCCGGTAGAAAAAGGTTCCAGAGCTCTTGATCACGCGCTCGGGCCTTCAAGGGTTCCATAAAGGAGACCGGAAACTGCCCTTGCTCTATCTCTTCGTGCCACAGCCAGATCCGAGGCACGATGTGTTCAGTCAAAAACGTATTGACTCTGGCACGCAGTGCCTCGACCTTAGGTGTGTAGGCGAAATCCATCAGTCAACTGTACTGCAATCAGGTGCGTTCATCGTTGAGGATGCGTTCGGCCAACTCAGCCAGAGGGCGCACCATGCTGCCCATTTTTGCTGCCCGTTCGTTTGATGCATTCCCGTCAAGCGAACGTTTGTAGACACCCTGCAGTATTGCGGCCAGCCGGAACAGAGAGAAAGCGATGTAGTAGTGCCAGTTATCGATACCGGAAATGCCGCGCAGCTGGCAGTATCGGTCAAGCATCTGCGCTTCTTCGGGTATACCCAGAGCGCGACGATCCTTGCCGCCTAGCCCCTGAATGTGCTGGCCCGGAGTTATGCGCAGGCCCATACAGAAATAAGCCAGGTCTGCCAGGGGATGGCCGACTGTCGAGATTTCCCAGTCGATCACCGCCAGGATCCGGTATTCGTGGTCGTGAAAAATCATGTTGTCCAGTCGGTAATCGCCGTGTATCAAACCATTCTGACCATCGTCCGGCGGCGAATGTTCGGGCAGCCAGTCCATAAGGTGTTCCATCGCTTCGATTCTTTCGGTCTCACTGGCACGATACTGCTTACTCCAGCGGCCAGTCTGGCGATCAAAGTAGCTCCCGGGGCGTCCGAAATCCTCGAGGCCAACAGCAACATGATTTACGCTGTGCAGTTCCGCAAGGACCCGGATAATTTCATCGTAAAGCTGGCCGCGATCGGATGCGGCCAGTTCTGATAGAGATGGATCCCAGAATATTCGACCTTCAACGCAGCTCATGATGTAGAACATCGTATCGAATACGTTGTCATCTTCACACAGTGTGTACATCCGCGGCACGGGCACAGCTGTATCGGCCAGCGCTCGCATGATTCGATACTCTCGATCCACAGCGTGGGCCGACTTAAGCAGCTGGCCTAAAGGTTTTCGCCGCAGTACATAACGGCCGCTGCGCGCACGCACGCGGTAGGTCGGGTTGGACTGACCGGTGGGGAATTTCTCGATGGTTTCAAACCCAGAAAACCCTGGTACGTTCGACTCCAACCAGGGCACAAGGCGAGTGGTATCGGGCGAAGGGGCAGAAGTCATGAGCTGTGTTCGAGTGTACCCAATCCGGGCCATCCGGTCTGAAGCCGCAGCTTTAGCTATCGGGTCAGGTAGAAACATCATATTAAACAGTTTTTCGCTGGCGGCAAAATTCAGGCATGCTGACTGCGTTTGCGTTCTTTTTCCTGTTCTTGCCAAAGAGCCGCGTAAAGCCCGTCCTTAGCCAACAGTTGCTGGTGGGTACCGTGTTCGATGATTCGGCCATCGTCCAGCACCAGGATTCGATCGGCCGAGACCACCGTGGATAGCCGATGGGCAATGATCAGGGTGCTCCGCCCGCTGGAGATTTCATCCAGGTTCGTCTGTATATCGGTTTCTGTTGCGCTGTCCAGGGAAGAGGTGGCCTCGTCAAAGAAAAATACTGTCGGGTTCTTGAGTACGGCCCGGGCAATTGCGACACGTTGTTTTTCGCCACCGGAGAGCTTCAAACCTCGCTCACCGACACGGGTCTGGTAGCCGGCGGGCAGTTGCACAATAAAATCGTGAATCCTGGCTGTACGGGCGGCTTCGTAGATATGCTGTTCGTCGGCACTCGGGTCTCCATAGGCGATGTTGTAATAGATCGTGTCGTTGAACAGAACGGTATCCTGCGGAACCACACCGATGGCATCGCGGAGTGACGTCTGAGTAATTTCCTGTAAATCGAGACCATCGACTGAGATCCGGCCTGAACTGGGCTCGTAAAATCGCAGCAGCAGACGGCTGATCGTTGACTTGCCGGCACCTGTGGGACCGACAATGGCCACTTTTTCTCCGGCTTTCACCTGAAAGCTGATGCCATGCAGAATCTTCCTTTGCACGTCGTAGCCAAAGTGAACGTCGGTGAATCTGATGTCACCCCGGGTAGAGCCCAGAGGCTGCGCGCCAGGCAGGTCTTTGATCTCCGGCACCTCTTCCAGCAGGGAAAACATGTTCTCCATATCGACTAGAGCCTGCCGGATTTCTCGGTACACCGTGCCAAGAAAATTCAGTGGGATGGACAGCTGCATCAGATAGGTGTTTACCACCACAAATCCCCCGATAGTCATCGTGCCGTCACGGATATTCAGGGCGGCCATGATCAGCATGATGGTGATACCACTGAGCACGACGATCGCCTGGCTGACATTCAGGAGAGACAAGCTTTCGCGGCTTTTGACTGCGGCTTGCTCATAGGTCTTGAGTGCCTGGTCAACACGGGTCAGTTCATGCGATTCGTTGTTGAAATATCGTACTGTCTCAAAGTTGAGCAGACTGTCGACCTGGCGTGTGCTGACTTCATTTTCCGCATCGTTCATTTTGCGGCGGATACGCATGCGCCAGGCCGTGATGCCAAAGGTCAGCCACACATAGATGCCTATAGTGACTGCTGTGACCAGTGCATAAGAGATACCGAACAGGTACCAGAGAATGCCGCAGACCAGAACCACTTCGAACAGGGTCGGCAGGATGTTAAAGGCAACGAAAGTCAGCAGAAACTGAATTCCGTTGGTGCCCCGGTCGATAAACCGGTTCAGTGCGCCGGTCTTTCTCTCAAGGTGAAAGCGTATCGATAGCGAGTGCAGATGATTGAAGACCTTGATGGCGACCTGCCGGACGGCATGTTGGGAGACCCTGGAAAAGACCGCATCTCTGATCTCGTTAAAGACAACGTAAGAAAACCGTGCCAGTCCGTAGGCCGCGAGCGCGGCAATGGGAATGCCAAACAGCAGGCCCATCTGATCTTCCAGACTCGACAGTGTGTCCACGGCCCTGCCGAGAATCAAGGGCACGGTGAGATTTGCGAGTTTGGCCATAACCAGGCTGACCACGGCCACCACGACCCGGGCCTTGAGGTCTTTGCGCCCTGCCGGCCAGAAAAAAGGCAACACCAGCGCGCAGGTCTTCCATAGGTTTCCGTTTTCCCCGTCAGACGGAGTTGCCGGCGTTGTGTCGGGTTCGGTTTTCATCAGTGTTGACGGTTCGTAAGTCCGGTTATGCAGACAGAGCCCGTATTACCGTAATGGTTCTCGGTTTATCTGATCTGAATTTTGCATTATGGTCTGTTTTGAGCAACTTGGAGGATTCTATGTATCTTGAACTTGCGCCCGCAAAAGCCCACGAGGCGATATCTGACGGAGATGTCACGCTCGTTGACATACGAGATCCTGAGTCGTTTCAAGCGGCCCGCCTGGCTGATGCCGTGCATATCAATGATACTAATATCCAGGAGTTTCTTGAGTCTGCCGACAGACAGCAGCCACTGATTGTCTACTGTTACCATGGCATTTCCAGTGCCGGCGCTGCGTCGTTCTTCTCGGAGCAGGGGTTCGAGAAGGTCTCCCATATCGAGGGCGGTTTCGAAGCTTGGCAACACAGTGGTTTACCGACCAGCAGTGGTTAAGACCTGTCAAAAGGGTAGGACCTGACTCGGCCGACGTGGTGCCCATTCAAGCGCTCAAGGGATGTTCAACGGAGGTTCCGACATCAGTGCCGCCTGTTCGCGGAGATCGAGTATGTGTTGCTCCCAGCAGCGTTGTGAGTTGAACCACGGAAATGCTCTGGGGAACGCCGGGTCAGTCCATCGCCGGGCCAGCCAGGCATAGTGATGGATCAGCCGCAGTGTTCGCAGTGCTTCGACAAGGTGTAGCTGGCGTGCATCGAATTCATAGAACCGGGTGTATCCTTCAAGCAGTCGAGCAAGGGTAACCTCCTGTTCGGTTCGGTCTCCGGACAAGAACATCCACAGGTCCTGAATAGCCGGTGTCATACGGGAATCGTCTAGGTCGACAAGATGAGGACCATCATCGGTCCACAGAATATTGCCGATGTGACAGTCGCCGTGTGTGCGGATCAGATCGACCGAACCAGCACGCTCATAACACCAGCCAATCTGCTGAATCAGATCTTCGGTGAGTGACTGATAAGCCGCTTCCAGATCTTTTGGTATGAAGTCATGTGCCAGAATGAACTGGCACGACTCAACGCCGAATGTGGTTACATCAAGCGTGGGCCGATGTTCGTAGGCGCGCATACATCCTCGCGCATGCAATCGTCCTATAAAGCGTCCAAGCTGACGCTGATGTTCAGGGTTTTCAAGATCAGGGGCGCGCCCGCCGCGGCGTGGAAACAGTGCGAAGCGGTAGGAGCCATACTGGAACAGGGTTTCTCCACGTGTGTCTGCGATGGGTGCAATTAAAGCGATGTCGTCAGCTGCCAGTTCCAGAGCGAATGTATGCTCTTCACCGATCATGGCGTCATTCCATCGATGTGGCCGGTAGAATTTTGCGATTAATGCTTTGTTATCTTCTACGCCAACCTGGTAAACCCGGTTCTCGAAGCTGTTCAGTACCAGCAGGTGGCCATCACAGATGTAACCACGGCTTTCAACCGCTGCCAGCACTTCATCCGGGCCCAGGTTCTGATAATCAAGAACGGTGTCAGTGTGCATGCTCAAGCTCTGGTCTTAGATGGCCTTGGAACATCTACTGGCTGACTCTTCCGGATTCGTAGTGCCAGGACAACCAACACAGCGGCGGCAGCAGTATAGGCTGCGAAATAAAGGCACACAGTGCTGAGCGGAACCCCCAGGTCTGCCAGCGATCCCATGAGGACCGGGCCGATTGCAGACGACAGGACCATCGCGGACGCGTAAAGACTTTTGATCGCACCGATGTGAGTCACGCCGTAGAGTTCGGCCCACAACGCTGAGACCACCGTGAAATAAAGACCGGACTGTATACCCAGTAGCAGCATATAGGGTACGACACCCCACGCACTGTCGACAAGGCCGATCGTCAACATCGCCAGTACGAGCGGGGTCAATAGGTAAGGCATGATGCGAATGGCACTCAACCGGTCAATCAAGGTGCCCGAATAGATCAGAGTTGCGCAGGTCGTGGCGGCATAAACTGAGTAGTTACTGGTGATCCACGTGTGCGACCAACTTTTTTCATCGGCCAGATTGAGGTGGTGGAAAAACAGCGCAGTACTGATCATCGAAACTGCCAGAAGACCCGGCATGAGTAAGTAAAAAAAATAGTCTCTGATAACCTCCCTGCGGGTCCAGGATCGGACGGCAAGTTGTGAGGTTTGGGTTACAGTTCTGCTTAGTTTGCTGCTCCTGCTGTGTACAGTGTCGTGGTGTTTTAAAAGCCAGGTCACCGTCGGAATTACGGTCAGACCGATCAGAACAGCCGCTGCGCCATAGGTCCAGCGCCAGCCTATCAGTGCAAGTGTGAAAACTGCGATGACCGGCAGTATCGCTTCACCGGCAGTAAAGCCCAGAGAGGCAAAGGCAATGGCTCGGCCGCGCTCACGATCAAAATACCGCACCATGCTGGTGATTGAGATGTGTGAGATCAAGCCTTGGCCAGCGTGTCGCAGCAGAAAGATGGCGAGCACAAGCGTCACCGGGCCGGTCGTGGTCGCAATATAGGCACAGGCGAAGACCAGAAGAAGGCAGGCCGCGAGGGTGTACCGGCGCAATTCAAAACGGTCGATCAGTCCACCCGTCCAGGGCAGCAGGGCTGCACTGCCGATCGTGCCGATCATGTAGACCATACCCCACAGGGTGTGGCTGAGCTCAAATTCGAGCTGAATATGCGGGCCGATAATGCCGATAAAGTAGGTCTGACCGAAACTCGAATACAGTGCTGTCACGAAACCGAAGCCCAGCAGTCTTCGGTTGGTACTGAGCAGTTCTCGGTAGGCGTTTAACGGCATGAAGCAAGCGAATTGGGTGGGAACCAGTGGCGAGACTATACAGATGTTCAAGTCGTGAGTGCCGGCCGCTGTTGCCTGGTTCTCAAGAACGGATCAGCGCCGGCGCGACAAACCACAGTGCCGCCACTATAATCCGCACCCGCCCGGCCGTTGGCGGGCTGACACCCACCGTATTCCTCCAATCAGATGAAAGACTTGATCAGTTCGTTGCGTAACATTGCGATCGTCGCACATGTTGACCACGGTAAAACGACATTAGTCGATCAACTGTTACGCCAATCTGGCGCGCTCAAGGGTCACGGGGCAGTTCAGGAAAGGGTCATGGACTCGAATGAACTCGAGCGGGAACGGGGTATCACGATTCTGTCGAAGAATACGTCCATTCGCTGGCAGGACTGGCGAATCAATATTGTCGATACACCGGGACACGCTGACTTTGGGGGCGAGGTGGAACGGGTGTTATCGATGGTGGATTCGGTGCTGCTTTTAGTCGATGCGGTAGAGGGCCCGATGCCGCAGACGCGGTTCGTGACGCAGAAAGCCCTGGAACACGATTTGGCGCCGATCGTTGTTGTGAACAAAGTCGACCGACCCGGCAGTCGTCCAGACTGGGTCGTCGACCAGACGTTCGAGCTTTTTGACCGACTTGGTGCATCAGACAGTCAACTCGACTTCCCGGTTGTTTATGCGTCGGCGTTGCAGGGGTGGTCAGCACTGGACTCTGATGCTATCGGCAGCGACATGCAGTCGTTGTTTCAGACGATCGTGGACAATGTCGCCCCACCGGCGGTTGATCCAGAAGGATCTTTACAGCTGCAGGTCAGTGCATTGGACTATTCGACTTATGTCGGTGTCATCGGCATAGGCCGGATACAGCGGGGCAGATTTTCCCGAAATGATGTTGTTTGTGTTGCCGCTACGGATGGATCGGTGCGCGAAGCACGGATTTTGCAGATTCTGGGTTTCCACGGCCTCAATAGAGTTGAACTCGATGGTGCCAGTGCCGGTGATATCGTCGCCTTTACCGGCGTTGATGGCCTGCGCATTTCCGACACATTGTGTGATCCATCGTGTATTGATCCGCTTCCAGCGCTTAAGATCGATGAACCCACGCTGAGTATGACGTTTCAGGTCAATGATTCGCCGTTTGCCGGCCAGGACGGCAGGTTCGTGACCAGTCGGAACCTGGGGCAGCGACTTGCCCAGGAGCTGATTCACAATGTCGCGTTGCGGGTGGAGCCGCTGTCCGACCCGGATAAATTCAAGGTGTCCGGTCGGGGTGAACTGCACCTGTCTATTCTCGTGGAAAACATGCGGCGTGAAGGTTACGAACTCGCGATTTCACGACCCGAAGTCATCCTGCGGGAAATCGACGGGGTAGTCCATGAACCATGGGAAACGCTGACAGTCGACGTTGAGTCTGTTGACCAGGGCCGGGTGATGGAAAGACTCGGTGAACGTCGTGCCGAACTTCGGGATATCCTGCCGGACAGTAACGGGCGTGTGCGCCTGGACTACACTGTGCCCAGTCGCGGCCTGATCGGATTCCAGTCTGAATTTATGACGATAACCCGTGGGAAGGGTCTGATGTACCATACGTTCGATCGTTATGCAGAACGTGCACAGTCGAAGATTGGTGAAAGAGTCAATGGTGTGCTGGTTTCTATCAGTGTCGGCAAGTCGCTGGCTTATGCATTGTTCAATCTGCAGGAAAGAGGGCGGTTATTCATCGGGCCCGGTGAGCAGGTATATGAAGGGATGGTGATTGGCCTCCACTCCCGCAGTGGCGACCTTGTGGTCAACCCGCTCAAGGCCAAGCAGTTGACCAACATTCGGGCAGCCGGCAGCGACGAGAATATACTTCTGACACCGCCGCTCCAACTGACACTGGAAGCTGCCATAGCATTCATCAACGATGATGAACTGGTTGAGGTCACACCGGTTGCTATTCGCGTGCGGAAAAAATTGTTGCGCGGGCATGAGCGAAAACGTGCCGCTCGAGCCGCCTGAGACAGCGCGACCTGACCCGGTATTTCTAAGACTTTTGGCGTAAGAACCCTGGCGTTCAGGTTGACACCGGGTGATGTGGTAGATTTTGCCTGCGCTCGCGTCGCGGTTTAGCTCGAACCAAAAGCGCAATGAGGACACAAAATATGCGGCGGTTAAGTCTACTGCTGGGAGGGGTTATCGTGCTTGTCGCGATTGCCTACGGCTACTCTCGCCTGAACACAGGCCAGAGTGCTGCGTCCTATCGTCTGGAGACAGTTGAACGGGGCACCATCGAAAAGACCATCTCTTCGACTGGTCGAGTGAAGCCTGTCATGACCGTCGACATCGGCTCCCAGGTTTCTGGTCAGATCTCAGAAGTGCTGGTGGACTTCAATTCGAAAGTCATGGCCGGTGAAGTCATTGCCAAGATAGACGCTGCACCCTTTGAAGCCAGAGTTCAGGTGGCTCGAGCCGATCTTGCTTTTGCTGAGGCAAATATTGACATGCAGACCGCAGCGTTGGAGGAACTGCAGGCCGAGCTCTTGGGATCACAAGCGATTCTGGCCGAGCTTGCCGAAGACCTCGAAAGGCAGCAGTCGCTTTTTGAACGTAAGGTCATCCCCGAGAGTACAGTGGATCATGCGGTGGCACGTCACGTTCAGGCGATGGCAAAGGTAGCCAGCATACAGGCCCGGATGAAGAAGCAGCAGGCACAGATACGAACAGCCCACGCCAACGTCGCGTCGCACGGCGGCAAGCTGCTCCAGGCGGAACTGGAACTGGAACACACGCTGATCAGATCACCGGTTGATGGCATTGTGATCAACCGGGCAGCGGATACGGGTCAGACGGTGGCTGCCAGTCTACAGGCACCAGTCCTGTTTACCCTGGCCCAGGACCTGCGCCAGATTCATCTGGAAGTCAGTGTCGATGAGGCAGACATCGGCGGTATCACCGAAGGGCAGCAGGCACGGTTTTCAGTCGATGCCTATCCAGACCGGGTCTCCAAAGGAGAGGTCGTGCAGATCCGCAAGCAGCCGATAGAGGTCTCAGGTGTTGTGACCTACGTGGTCATTGTCGGTACCCAGAACCTTGATCAGAGTCTGATGCCGGGTATGACAGCCAGTGTAGAGATTGTGCTGGGTGAACGACAAGATGCGCTTAAGGTGTCGTCACAGGCACTTCGATTTAAACCGCCTGGTTTCAAGCGCTTAGATTCCGGGGCGTCTGCTCGAGGCGGCGGCCGCGAGCGCATGCGGGCAATGATCAAAAACCTTTCGCAGAAACTTCAATTGAGTGAGGCCCAGCTGTCATCGGTTCAATCGATCTACGCCGAGATGGGCCAGTCGATTAGGGGACTGCGGGAAGCCGGTATGGGTGGCGATGAATTCCGGGAAGCAATTCGCCAGCTCCGGGCCCAGGCCGCACAGCGGGTGGAGAAGCTGCTGGAAAGTGATCAGAAGAAACGCTACCGCTTGATGCGTGCCGAAGAAAAAAGTTCGAGTTACCGGCGGGCAAACGTCTGGGTACTCGATGGGGGTGAGCCTGTCGCGGTGGGTATTACGGTTGGCATTTCTGACAGTACCCATACGGAGATTGTCCGCGGTGATATTGCTCAAGGTGCACAGGTCATCGTTGGCCTATCATCGGATGGTTCCTGAGTAATGGATCCTGCTATGCAACCCGTTGTCATCCAGACCCAGGGTTTGTGTCGGGATTTTTCAGTGGGGGCTCACGTCGTACATGCCTTGCGCGATGTAGACCTGCGCATCCATCGAGGCGAATTTATCGCGATCATGGGACCGTCGGGATCAGGCAAGTCCACCTGTATGCACGTGCTGGGGTGCCTGGATACGCCAACAGCGGGCAAATACCTGCTCGACGGCGAGGCTGTTTCGGAATTCCAGCCTGACGACCTGGCCCGCATACGTCGAAACAAGATCGGGTTTGTTTTCCAGTCATTCAATCTCATGGCCGATGCCAGTGCCCAGGCCAATGTCGAATTGCCGCTGTTATATAGGGGAGACCCACGCGCTGTGCGTTCAGAAAAGGCTAAAAGCGCACTGGGAAGAGTTGGACTTTCCGATCGCATGCACCATCGGCCGACGCAGCTTTCAGGTGGTCAGATGCAGCGGGTGGCGATCGCACGGGCAATCGTCAATCAACCGGATATCGTGCTGGCCGACGAACCTACCGGGGCGCTGGATTCGGTGACCGGTCGCGAGATCCTGGACTTGCTCAAGGAGCTGAATGGTCAGGGTATGACCGTAATTGTGGTTACGCACGAGACGGAGGTGGCCGGGTACGCAGAGCGGGTGCTGAAGTTTCGGGATGGTCGGCTGTTGGGTGAAAACCAAGTGGTAGAAAAGGTCAGTAGCCCTTCGACCCCGACAGCGGATACAAGAGCATCGACGCAATGACGCTTTGGAATTGCCTTCAGGCTGCGCTGGCTTCGTTACGCGCCAACAAGCTCAGAACCGGGCTGACAACGCTGGGCATTATCATTGGCGTGGCGGCGGTCATTGCGATGGTCGGCGTCGGCAAGGGTGCTGAGAAACGGATCCAGGAAGCGATTCAGGGCCTGGGTGAAAACGTTCTGTTCGTGCGCAACGGGACCAGTGTGTCCGGCGGGGTGCGAGGGGGTGCCAACAGCAAAGTGTCCCTGACAGAGGCTGATGCCGCTGCCATCGAGGATCAGGCCCCTTCGGTGGCGATAGCTGCGCCTACGGTCCGGTCTACCGGTCAGGTGATTTCCGGAAATCTAAACTGGTTTACGACGATATTCGGTGTTGGAGACGATTACCTTCGGGCCCGCGACTGGGTCATAGACCGAGGGCGTACGTTTAATCCTCAGGAAGAGCGAGCGTCAGCGAAAGTGGCGATTATCGGAGAGACCATCGTTGAACAGTTGTTCGGCGGACAGGATCCCACGGGTGAAATTGTCCGTATCCAGAGAATCCCGTTTCGCGTAATCGGGGTCACCCGAGCCAAGGGTCAGTCTTCATGGGGTCGCGACCACGACGATGTGGTATTTGTGCCCCTGTCAACCGCCAAGTCACGCATGAATGTCGGTGAGCGGTACCGCAGTCGGTACGTGCGTGACATTACTGTCAAAGCGCGCTCGAGCGATGTACTGGAGGCGGCTGAGCAGGAGATCAATGATCTTCTACGACAGCGTCACCGGATTCGCCCGGGTCAGCCGGACGATTTTTATGTACGGAATATCGCCCAGTTCCTCGAAGCCAGAGCCAAGTCGGAGCGGACAATGTCGCTGCTGCTTGCGGCGGTCGCAGGAATCTCCCTGCTGGTGGGAGGGATTGGAATCATGAATATTATGCTGGTCTCGGTGACCGAGCGCACCCGCGAGGTGGGTTTGAGAATGGCCGTCGGGGCCCGCAGTCGTGACATCCTGCTTCAATTTGTGACCGAGGCCGTTGTGGTGTCCTTGATCGGGGGAGTTGTTGGTGTGGTGCTGGGATTTGGGGGTTCCCTGGCCGCGGCTAGAATTGCCGGCTGGCCGGTGATCACCTCACCTTTGTCTGCGGTGATTGCCATGGGATTTGCGGCCGTGGTCGGCATATTTTTTGGCTATTATCCTGCACTCAAAGCGTCCCGGCTCGATCCTATCGCAGCACTTCGCCACGAGTAAACTCGGTTCAGAACATCCCGTCTAATGCTATGCGTTGACCTGAAGCGTGTCGTGGGCTGCAATAGACAATCAGGTCGGGTGAGTCAGATCCTGACTTGAGCTTAAACTGATCTGGAGTACAGATGATGAACCAGGAAAATCCTAGTTTTGGTGCCTATACGGATTACGGCGCATTGCGCGGCGCGATAGTCGGCAGTGCCGATGGTCTGAGCTTGCCACCGTTCAATCCGACCCTGTACCACTACAACGAGGAAGTTCAGACCGCACTGAAAGCCTGTGGTGATCAACCCCTGGATATCCGAAAGGCGATGCCGGAGCGCTGGGAAAAAACAGCAGAACAACTCGATAACCTTGCGGCCCTGTATGAGGCCAATGGCGTCAAGGTCTACCGGCCCAGACCCTATACAGCCGAGGAAAGGGGCTACCTTGCAGATCTGCAGCCAGGTGCGTCGCTGTTATACCCGGCTGATCCGGTGTATACCGTGGGCACACACTATATTGAAGTGAATATCCGGCGGGCCTATCGCCGAAAAGAAGTGTTTCCGTTGCGTGATACGGTGGCGCCGCTGATCGACGACGGTGCAGACACTCATTATGCCGTGATGCCTCCAGCGCAACCTTTTGCACCGTCCAGCGGTGGTCCCGGGCCCTATCTGGAAGGCGGCGACATCATCTGCTACAACAACCATCTTTTCGTTGGCGAATCCGATATCGCGACAAATCGAGCCGGTACGCGCTGGCTTGAGCACTACATCGGTCCTTTTGGCTACCAGGTGCATCCGATGCCGATGAAAGGTGACTTCCTTCACTTGCTGGGCATCATGGTGTTAGTTCGGGAAGGATTACTGCTTCTGCATCGCGACGATCTTGACTGTGAGCTGCCTGAGATTCTTGCCGACTGGGAAGTTATTGAAGTGAACGAATCGGAAGCACGGGCCTACGCGACGGTCGGTGTGAGTCTGGATGATTCACGATACATCATGCCTTCCGGGCTGAGTCGGATAGCCAACGAGCTGTCCCGGCGCGGGGTGGAACCGATCGAGATCGACTATGACCACGTCAGTTACTGGGGCGGTTGCGTGTCCTGTTCCACTCATGCTGTGTCTCGCGACCCTTGAAGATCGTCAGTGAGCGGTAGTCTGCCAGGTCAGCTGGACAGCGAGCTGTCCAGCCGGATTCTTGACGCGGTAGCCGCGGGATTTGAATCCCAACTCGGTTTTACGATGGATCTTATGCGGCAGCCTTCTGTGCGGGGCCAGGAGGAAAGCGCCCAGGCGCTGGTGTACACGGCGCTTGAAACCCGCGGCTATCAGACGGATCGCTGGGCCATCGATATCGGTGAAATCGAAGCGCACCCGGGTTTTTCCCCGGTCAAGGTCGATTACAGCAACGCAGTCAATGTCGTGGGTACACACACTCCCGCACAGAATCTCGGCCGGTCGTTGATTCTCAATGGTCATATCGACGTGGTACCGACCGGGCCGCTGGACATGTGGACACGTCCCCCATTCGACCCGTCGATAGATGGTGACTGGCTCTACGGGCGGGGCGGCGCCGACATGAAAGCCGGATTGTGCGCAAATATCTTTGCCCTGGACGCACTGCGCAACCTCGACCTGCAACCTTCGGCTGATGTGTTCCTGCAGTCTGTGACCGAAGAGGAATGTACCGGTAACGGTGCCTTGTCCGCGCTGGTCCGTGGCTACCGCGCCGATGCGGCACTGATTCCTGAACCGGAAGAGGATATGCTGGTGCGGGCAAATGTGGGTGTTATCTGGTTTCAGGTGCACGTCCGTGGGCGTCCTGTGCATGTTCGCGAAGCAGGTCAGGGCGCGAACGCTATCGAGGCTGCTTACCGATTGATCGGTTCGCTGAAAAAGCTCGAGGCAAAATGGAATGCCCGTCGAGCAGATATTAAGTACTTCGAAGACCTGGATCACCCGATCAATTTCAATGTCGGAAAGATTGCAGGCGGCGACTGGGCATCCTCCGTTCCGGCCTGGTGCACGTTGGATATCCGTGCGGCCATCTATCCGGGCGTCAACCCGCGGGACGCGGCCCGTGAAATTGAAGCATGCCTGCAGTCCAGCAGCCGCGAGGACCCGTTTTTGTCTGACAACCCACCGACGGTCGAATACAACGGTTTTTTCAGCCGCGGTTACGTACTGGAGGAAGGCAGCGACGCGGAGAAAGTACTGTCCCAAGCGCATGCCGTGAGTTTTGGCAGTTCACTGGAATCGTTTGTCACACCGGGCTATCTGGACGGACGGGTTTTCGTTCTGTACGACGACTGTCCCTGCCTGGTTTACGGGCCGGTATCAAAAGACATCCACGCGTTCGACGAGCGCGTCAGCCTCGCTTCGGTACAGCGTATCACCGGCACCATCGCGTTGTTCATTGCCAACTGGTGCGGGCTGGAAAAGCTGCGCTGAAGATTCGGTTGCGGTCGACAGCTGCAAACTATGCTCGATCGATGCCGAATCTGCTATGAACGATCTTCGGTTCCGTAGTGCCGCGCCAGGTAATCGTCGCTGAACTTGCCTGTTTCACGATCAGCGCGCAGAGAGTCGGCAGTCCTTTCAGAAGGAGGCCCATAACCACCGGCCCCGGGTGTTTCGATCACGATGGCAGAGTCGCGTGGCACCTTGACGGCGTTTGGTTTGTTGTCCAGCCGTGTGGTTTTGTCTGGTGAGCGCAAAAGAAACCGTCCGGCGCCACCGGCGCCACCGCCAAACAGCCCCCAGGGCTGGTGACGAAAGCGTTCGCCGGCACCGTTAAAAATACAGTTGTCATGGCGCGGTGTGATGACCCGCCGCAGTCCCATTCCGCCACGGTATTTGCCGGCCCCGGCTGAGTCTTCAACGAGGCTGTACTCATCGACCACAAGCGGATATTCCATTTCGATGGCTTCAATCGGCAGGTTGGATGTGTTGGTGATGTGCACCTGAACACCGTCTTTTCCGTCTTTGGTCGGTCTTGCCCCCATACCTCCGCCGAGGGTTTCCAAATACAGGTACGACTGACCCGTCCTGGGGTCTGTCCCGGAGAACACTGCCGTTGTATTGGCACCGTTCGCTGCAGCAATGACCCGTTCCGGGAAGGCGACGGACAGTGCGCCGAGAACCACGTCAATGATTCTCTGGCAGGTGTTGGCGCGGGCCGCAACCGGTGCCGGAAAGGTGCAGTTGACCAGAGTGCTGCGCGGGGCCAGGATCTTTACTGAATCGAGCACACCCTGATTGTTGGGCACGTCAGGATCCAGCAGAGCCTTGAGCGAGTAGCAGACCGCGGCCTGTGTCGCGTTCAGGGTCACGTTGATATTGCCGGCGACCTGTGCACAGGTGCCTTCAAAGTCAAACGTGATCTCACGACCGCTTACCGTGATCATCAGTTCTATAGGCAGGTCCAGGGCATCGATGCCATCGCCATCCATCATGTCGGCAAAATGATAGTCTCCGTCCGGAATGGTCTCGATGCTGTCGCCCATTCGTTTTCGGGTCCGGTCGATAATATCGCTGAACGCAGTGTTGATCTGTTCCGTGCCGTGGTCGGCAACGACTTCCTGCAGACGGCGTTCACCCAGGCGACAGGCCGAGATCTGGGCGAAGTAGTCTCCCCGCCGTTCTTTGGGGACCCGCACGTTGAGCAGCATCAAATCAAACAGATCCTGCTGCAGTTCGCCGTTGCGAAACAGGCGAACAACGGGTATTCGAAGTCCTTCTTGATAGATTTCAGACATACCGCCGGCCATGCTGCCAGGGGCCATCCCACCGATATCTGCGTGGTGTGCGATGTTACAGATAAAACCGAAGATTTCGTCGTCAATGTAAACCGGCATCGCGAGATTGACATCGGGCAGATGTGTGCCGCCTGCTGCATGCGGATCGTTGGCCACAAACAGGTCACCGGGTTGAATGTCATTGCCGAATTTATCGAGCAGTGCTTGCATCAGGCCATGCATGGACGCGATATGAATCGGCAGGGATTCGACCGCCTGCACCACCAGTCGACCGGAACGGTCCATGATTGCAGTCGAGTGATCGTGGCGCTCCTTAATGTTGGTTGAATACGCCGACTTCATCAGCGCGACATAGGTCTCGTCTGTAATCGAACGCAGGGCGTTCGATATGATCTCCAGACTGATGGGGTCGAGTCGGATCAATTGAGATCCTCCGTAAGGGTAATAAGGAGTGTCCCGGATTCATCGACTGTACCGACATCGCCTGGATACAGCAGAGTAGTCGCATCCAGTTGGGCAATCACGGCTGGGCCTGTCAGGATGTGACCGGCTCTAAGCTCGCTGCGCTCAAACACGGGGCAGTTCACGGGTTTATCGGAATGAAACACGACCTGACGTTCTCCAGCCATAACCGGTGCGGTATCTGATGGGTCCAGTTTGCGGTAATCTGCAAGCGGGGAGAGCCGACCGCGGGCAGTCAGCCGGATATTGATGATCTCGATTGGATCGTCCGGGTTGAAATAGCCATAGCTTCCTTCATGTGTCCTGAAGAACCGTTGCTGAAGATCGTCGACCACCAGCTCAGGCACCTGATTACCCGTTGTCTCAAGGGGTACCGCAAGTTCGAAATTCTGTCCCACATAGCGCATATCGAGCCGGAGTTGGATGGACCGGGTGTGATCCAGAATGCTTTCCTGTTCGAACCATTTTCGAGCCTGTAGGCTGAGCGAGTCGAGGATTTGCCTGATATGTTCGACGTTTCCCGCATTGACCTCGATTCGGCCGCTGTCAACAAAGTCCTCCAGCAGATCAGACACCACCAGGCCGTGCGCACAGATGATGCCCGGGGCCGGTGGAACCAGAATCTCTTGAATGCCCAGGTTGCGCGCAACATCCCTGGCGTGTAGTGGACCGGCCCCGCCAAACGGCATCAGACAGTATTCCCGGGGATCATGGCCGCGTTCTACCGATATGGTACGGATCGCTCGCACCATGTTGGCAACAACGATGTCGATCACGCCTTGAGCGGCGCGCAGACGGCTCACGTCAAGCGACTGTGCCAAGGTATCGAATGCCGAGTCCGCTGCTGCCTTGTCGAGTTTCATCGTCCCGCCCAGAAGACCATCTTCGCCGAGTCGACCCAGAAGCAGGTTGGCGTCAGTGACGGTCGACTGTGTGCCGCCGAGTCCGTAACAAGCCGGACCGGGATCTGCTCCCATGCTTTTCGGGCCAACCTTGAGCAGACCGTCACGGTCGATCCAGGCAACCGACCCACCGCCAGCACCCACGGTTTCGACATCAACCATCGGCATGCGAATGGGAAAGCCGCCAACTTCCCGGGAAAACACCGTGGGTACGCGCGCCTGGCGGATCAGCGCAACATCGGCACTGGTTCCACCCATATCCAGCGTAATAGCGTCCGATCGCTGTGCCGCAGTGGCGACATGTGCGGCGCCAACCACGCCTGCGGCCGGACCAGACAAAGCAGTGCGAACGGGAAGCCGCTGAGCCCGACCCACAGACATCAGGCCGCCACTGGACTGGTTGAGGCCAAAGCTGGCATTGGGAGCGGCGCTTTTGAGACCGCTGTCGAGATCAGTCATGTATTGCGCCATAACCGGCTGTAGGTAAGCGTTGAGAACGGTTGTTGAGAAACGTTCGAATTCGCGAAATTCAGGCTGAACTTCAGATGACGCACTGACCTCGATGTCTGGCAAAGACTGACGCAGTGCATCGGTAATTGCCCGTTCGTGTTCGGGGTTCTGAAACGCAAACAGAAAACACACGGCACAGGACTGAGGGTCGGCAGCGCGGACACAGTCGACTGCGCGCTCGATTTCATGCTGACTAAGCGGAGTCAGGACTTCTCCGCCAGCGGTGATTCTTTCGGATACTTCGATCCGTCGCGACCTTGGGACCAGGGCTGCAGGGTAATCCTGATAAAGGTCGAACATGTGCGGCCGGGTCTGGCGCCCGATATCGAGCAGGTCGGCAAAACCAGCGGTCGTCAGCAGCATGACATCACCGCCGCGCCGCTGCAGCAGGGCGTTGGTTGCCACGGTAGTACCATGCGAGAACTGGCGGAGTTCGGAGAGATCCAGGCTGTGTTCCCGGGCCAGTGTCTCAAGGCCATTGAGCACTGCATGGGCCGGATTCCCCGGTGTCGATGGAAACTTGCCCACATGAACTGCCCCGCTAGACTCGTCAACGGCAAAGAAATCTGTGAAAGTCCCACCTACATCTACACCTACAGTCCACACCATGCTTTGTCGCTCCGGAAAACCCTAACTCTCGCCGGAAGTATAATTGCAGTTATCTGCCACGTGCGTCTTAATACGAATGACCGACACGGATTCATCCAATATTCCTGAAGTCCGGGAACGCACGGCTTCTTCACTGCCCGTTGGCGGCCCTACAGAAGAAATCTGCACTTCGGAGTTGTTCGGTTTTAACAGCGCACTTCGTGTGCCTGCATTTGCCGTGTGTTCCGAACAGGTACCGGAGATCGATTCAACTTATTGTTTCACAGGGAACCACGATCTCTATACTGTCCGGTTTTATGCATAACTGGAGGGTAATATGATCAGCATCAACAAAACACATAGAGAGTTCTATTCACTTGATCTCGAAAATGGCTGGGAAGTACCGCAGGGTTACCCAGTCGGGATCGAGCAGAAAATACTTTCGGGTAGCTTGGATGAAGTCAATCGAACTGGCAGCCGGACTCGCCTACTGCGCTTCAAACCGGGTATCTATACCACCGCACCTTTCAATCACGAGTATTGGGAGGAGGTGTACCTAGTGTCGGGCGATCTGATTGTGGGTAATGACGAGGACGGTCAGGGCGGTGAGACTTTTGCAGCTAACACCTATGCCTGCAGACCGCCGGGTACTGATCATGGTCCGTTTAAATCCTGCAACGGTTGTTTGTTACTTGAGATTCACTACTTCGACTGACTGCGTTAGAAACTGCTGCGCACTTGCGGCCATTGCGTTTTCGGTCCCAAATCGAGTTTGTGCGTAGTGTGAAGAATGGGCAGCGTTCTTAGATCACGCAATGCCGGTATTGTGCAAGAAGGATAGAAACTCTTTCGCGACTGTTTGTGGTCGTTCGATCTGCATCATATGCGTCGTTGCAGTTATACATGAGTAGGGAAGACCCAACTCGACGTGCATTGCCCGATTGACAAAAGCGGGTGGCCAGGCACCTTCGATTTCCGGGTCAGCACCCAGAAACCTGACCGGACCCGTCAGTTCTGTCAGCTGGGCCCAGATATTCAGCTTAGCATTGTCGTCGTAGATTTGGGATTCGTAGGTGCTGGGACAGGTCAGTTCCCAACCAGTTGTATTCTGCGTTAGTGTTGCCGCGGCCATAAGTTGGTGGCTGCCGTTCTGCCAGCGATTCAGGCGTTTTGTTTCAATCAGAGTTTGTGTTAGTTCATTAGGACTGGAAAATCTGTGTGGTCGACTGACTGCCCAGTCCCTCAGCTTCAGTTCGAATGAATGGGCCAGTTGATACAACGCGTGTCCTGGTTCTGGTATCACAGGTGGATCAACTACTAGCAGCGCGTCCCAGCGCTGACCATGTTCAAGGTTCTGTAACAGGCCGGTAATCGCTGAAATCGAATGAAAAACCGCTACCGTCGGTTTAGCACCAAAGATCTGGGGAATATGGGTGTAAATAGTTTCGAAATCGAGTACAAAACGATTGATGTGGTGTGCCGCGAAGTTGTGGCGGGGATTTTGACCGTGGTTGCGAACATCAAAAACGACCACCTCAAAGCTGTCCAGAAACAGTTGCCAGAATGGATAGTACGCATCGACAGCGAATCCGTTTCCATGGCTGAGAAGCAGCCGCTGTTTCCCTTTGCTGTGACGGCGGAGACGGATGATGGCACCGTCATCCATGCTGATATCCACCGTTTGTGCAGGTGTCAAAATGTTGAAGGTCATCGTCTGCTATCTCAGGTCATGTTGGCCACGATCTTGCCTTTGGTCTGTCGGGCTAGCAAGCGGACCAGCAATCCATACGACCACTCGGTGATGAAACGATGGGCACGAGTCCGTTTTTTATGGGCAGCATAATTTGTTTTGTTCTGAGAAATATGTGTTGAATTACTCACTCTCTCCCTTGTACGAGGTTAGAACCATATTCTCCGGTACTTAATTTAGGTCATACAGCGCGGCATAAGTATTGATGATCTGGTCAAAAGTTGGATAGGAGGGGTGTCTCTCATTGTTTCATCCCCGACATAGATTACTTGGCCGTCTTTGAGATTGTCGCGATATTTTTTCCATGTTTGATCATGGCTGATTCCTAGATGTGGTGGCGTTGCCTTGGAGATCTATCGCTGCTTTGGCCCAGATTTGTCGAAAGTCTGATTAGAACCTGAATAAATTGTGAGTGGTGCTGTCCGTTGTTTGTCTCTAGATTGTCACGAAACCATAGCATTTTTCGCAGGTTGGGCCATTGGTTGGTCTGTAATGTACTGAAGGGTTTTTATTTTAGTTGAGTGGACTATTGTGTCGCTAACTTCGACGGCGCCTGCGTTGTGGTTGGCCATCGAACCCGAATTAGGCCATCCATGATAATTGTGAATCACCTTATAATTTGTTAATTGCTTACTGCTAACTGAATGCCGCGATGACTGGTCAACCCATCAAGAACGCCACAGAACACCTTCAGAGTCTGGTGGATGGCCGTGCCGTCTACCTTGATGGCCAAATGGTAGCCGATGTAACCCGCCACATCGCTTTTTGCCAGTCGGTGCGCACCGCAGCCGGTCTTTACGATTTCCAGGCGGATCCAAAAAATTCTGATCTGATGACTTTCGAATCGCCCACAAGCGGTCGTCGAGTGAACCGGGCCTGGCAGATGCCGACAACCTATGAAGAACTGGTCGCCCGGCGTCGGGCATTGGTGAGCTGGGCGGAACAGCATGCGGGTTTCATCGGACGCTCACCGGATCATCTGGCTTCGGCTATAACCGGCCAGTTGATGGGTCTGGACCTGTTCGAGGAATACGATCATCACAGGGCAAAAGCGTACTGGGATTACTATGTCTACGCCCGCGATAATGATCTGTATCTCACCTACGTGATCATCAATCCTCAGGTCGATCAGTCCAAATCGGCGATCGAACTCGAGAACAATAATCCAATGATGAAGATCGTGGACGAAGACAGTGAAGGGGTTACGGTTCGCGGGGCAAAAATGCTGGGTACCAGTGCCGTCATGGCGAACGAGGTGTTTGTCGCTCATCTGCAGCCGTTGCGTCCTGAAGACGTGGATTACGCCATATCGTTTGCAGTACCAATGAATATCCCGGGCTTGAAAGTTTTGTCACGCAAATCATATGAACAACATGCTGTATCGGAATTCGATAACCCGCTCGCTTTTCGCTACGACGAGAACGATGCCTTGATGTACTTTGACGATGTGAAGGTGCCGTGGGAGCGGATCTTCGTATATCGCGATCCCGAGATGTGCCGGCGGCAGTTCCATGACACCCCGGGACATATCTACCAGAACTATCAGGCCCAGATCCGACTCAGCGTCAAACTCAAGTTTCTAGTTGGACTGGCCCGTGATATCTGCGAGACCATCGGCACAGTCAAGATCCCTTCTGTAGCAGACTCGTTAGGTAGGATGGCAGCGCAGGCGGCAGCTGTGGAGAACATGATGCTTGGGATGGAGGTGAAGGGCCGACCGTGGGGTGAGTACTTCGTGCCCGACCGCCATGCCGTTTATGCTGCACTAACGTTGACACAGGAGCTTTATCCGCAGATGATCAACACGCTGCGCGAGTTGGCTGGAGGCGCCCTGATTATGTTGCCTTCTTCGTCGGCCGACTACGAAAACCCTGAGCTTGCGTCCATTTTTCAAAGTGTGCAGGTCTCGGCCGATGGACGCAGCGATAGAGACCGCGTCAAACTCCTAAAGCTGGCGTGGGATGCCGTCGGTTCAGAATTTGCCGGTCGCCACACGCAATATGAAATGTTCTATGCCGGTGCCCAGTTTGTGACTCGGGCGCACAGTATGCGCACCTATGACTGGGAAGGTGCAGCGTCTCTGGTATCAAACATTACCGGTCGTTACGACCTTGAAACCGGAGGTTCGAGTTGAGGTTTCTACGTGATACCTAGTCGAAATCAAGAACCATGGTGCAATAAACGCATCGAGTACCAATCCGAGTCGATTTCTGCTTCGGAGGTGCATGTGCCGGGAAGACCGTCGGATTCCGAGGGTGTTAAGGCACTGGCCGTGGCGGCGCACAAGAGATTTTTTTGACCTACCGGGGCTAGTTGCAGAGGGATCCCAACGCTCAGTCAGCGGATCCAAATACCGTGCGTTTTTCAATGGACTTCACGTCCGCTGGGCGTTCAAAGGGTTCCGGCGCGTTTTCACCGGGCATTCTGGGCCGCCCGACGGCTGAGAAAAAGTCCTTCAGCCCGCCAGGTGTGAGGACAAAGCAGAACCGCAGAGGGATATTGCCCTGGTTTATGAATTGATGCCGGCTACCGGGTGCCAAATACAAGATGGTACCGGTGTGCATTGGATGTACCTCGCCGTCGATCGTTGCGGTGCCATCACCTTCTAGTACGATGATCACTTCTTCGTGGTGGTCGTGGACGTGCTCTCGCACTGAGCATTCGGGGGCCACCTCCTGTATGCCGACATCGAATCCCGGGCCGTTGCTATTCACGGCTTGTGCTACTGCAAGTTCTACAAACCCGTTGGTCGGAACGGGTTGCCAGTAGCTTTCGCCTTCGTCGGGTTGTACGGCCCGACTTCTTTTTTCGGTCATCGTAGCAGAGGTCATAGTCAGGTGCGTCCCCAGCGCAGTACTCTGGAATCTTTGAATTCCGGTTTTCGCTTGGCGTGAAAGGATTCGACACCTTCCCTAAAATCATTGGAAGAACGGAGCCGGCCGTATGCGTTACCGTCGATGTCAATTCCAGCTTCTAGCGTCGTGTTTTGAGAAGCATTCAATACACGATTGATCGTGCGCTGGGACAACGGGGAGAATGTACGGAGTTCATCTACCAGTTTATCCAAGGTTGTTTCTAGCTGGCTGTCGTCGACACAATTGAGAACCATACCCCAGTCTTTGGCTTCGCTACCACTGACGCGTCGGGAACGAAACGTCATGTCCTTGGTCCTCTGAATTCCAATCATGTGCAGCAGACGTATTGAGCCAGCAGATCCGGGTATCTGAGCGATCCGTTGTTCAGGCAGCGTGCCGGTGCAGCAATATTAGTCGCGAGGTCCGATACCTCTTCAGGAGTGGATTCCAGGAAGCCCTGGATGTTGCCATGCGACGAAAAGTGTTCTCCTTCGGCAGGGGAGTGCGGTGACACGAATGCGTTCATCGCAGCTTAGCGCTTCAAAAGTCTGCCGCAGCTGTTCGCTGCGGCATGATGACAACACTCAACGGTGGGCGCTGTAGGACGATGTCGGCGTGCTCGCCGGAGGTATCGAGTGCAATCCTGAAGCCATCTGGGTTTTCGGGCAGACTCGTGGAAAGCGCTTGTTCGCCTTTGGACATAATCTATAGTTCTCTGGGTCACTGTCTCGGGCTAAGCTGTCTATGATACTGCGCCTAGGGTTTATCGGGTGAGTACAGGCATCGACCCAAAACTGGCACAATATCGAATCACTGTAATGAAGTGGACCAGGCTATCTGTCCTGGACGTATCTTGAAGATTATCGGCTTAAGGAGAAGATCGTATGGCCAAGGGGTACTGGATTGCGCGGGTCGATGTTTCTGACATGGAAGCCTATCAGCAATATGTTCAGGCCAATGCGGCACCATTTGCTCAATTCAATGCCCGTTTTCTCGTGCGTGGCGGTGAACAGGAAGTGCCTGAGGGGACAGCACGTTCACGAAATGTAGTCATCGAATTCGACAGCTACCAGGCGGCGCTTGATTGCTATCACTCATCCGAATACCAATCCGCAAAAGCCCTGCGAGCCGATGCTGCGGAGTCGGATCTGGTGATTATCCAAGGTTACGCTGGCAACCAGCCGGGTGACTGAAGCCTGTATCTCAGGATCGATCGGGAGCGTGGTCGTCGCGGGCAGGTGTATGGACAAGTCGGTATTCCGCTGGTCTAAATAAATTTTCACTGACAGGTGACAGTGATGGAGTGTCGAAACGTAGTGGTTGTTGGAGCAGGCACCATGGGTCGGGGAATTGCTCACGTTGCCGCACTGGCCGGTTACCAGACCTGGCTGACCGACGTGGATGAAAGCACGCTGCAGAAAAGTCTTACCGAAGTCGAACACGATCTTGCAGCTGCCGTAGCGCGTGGCAAGATCTCCGAGGTACAGCGATCAGCAGCGCTATCGCGGCTTGAGCTGGCGACCGATCTGGATTCTGTTGTCCACACGTGTGATCTCGTCATTGAAGCTGTGCCGGAACGTATGGACCTCAAGCAGGAGGTCTTCAGCCGCATCAGTCATCAGGCGGCGGACCACAGCATTCTGGCGACCAATACATCGTCGCTCAGTGTTTCTGAGATTGCCAGCAGCAGTCGCTTGCCGGAACGGGTTGTCGGCATGCATTTCTTCAATCCGCCGCACAAGGTCAGGTTACTGGAGATCATCCGTGCAGATCAGACGTCAGAACAGGTGGTCGAAGCTGTCCGGGAAATTGGTCTGCGCATGAATCGTGAACTGGTGGTTGTGAACGATTCTCCCGGCTTTGCAAGCTCTCGCCTGGGGATAGCGCTGGGCATGGAGGCGATCCGGATGGTAGAGCAGGGTGTCGCAGCGCCCGAGGATATCGATGCGGCAATGGTTCACGGATACCGTCACCCGATCGGCCCATTACGACTGGGCGATCTCGTTGGACTCGATATCCGGCTGGCTGTGGGTGACTATCTTTGTCGTGAACTGGGCGAAGAACAGTTCAGGCCACCGGCGCTTCTGAGGAAGATGGTGGCAGAGGGAAAACTCGGCCGGAAAAGCGGCGAAGGGTTTTACATCTGGACTGATCAGGCTTGACGATGCGTATCGACGCAGACATTCAGAGAGGTTTTGCGTTAGAAGATTTTCTGTAGTGACAGGGCTGCTGCAAGGTTAGATACGGTCAGTTTTCCTTGGGTCATTAGCACCATCGCCGAGCCCGGCTTGTCGAGTATCTGTTCGAAAGCTGCCTCTGAGCAAGTGATCGTACAGTCGGGATTGTCATGCGGTCCGGTCAAAACTGAGCCCTCTCCAACGGTCAGATCAACATGCCACGATCCCAAGCCGTCAATATCAAACTGAAAGATCTGATCGACCTTGCCCGCAAGGTCCGGATGGGCAGAGAGTTTCTGTGGTAGGTAATCGGTAAAAAAAGAAGTCGTCTTTGACATTAGATCAAGCCCGCGGATTGTTTCAGCGAAAGTTGAGTGAGTACGCGAAATATAATTTAAAAGAAAAAGTTTTCATACTTGTTTTGTATCGTTGTCTTGCAGCGTTCTGGTGCAATTTTATAGCGTCAGGCGTGGGTCTAAATTGTCTGTTCAGTAGGTAACGGCTACGATGGTGCATGATGGTAAGATGTTACTCACTTAACCTGACAGGACTATATGATGGACGAAGATGCCAAGAAAACTGCATTGAGAATGATCCCCTATGGGCTGTATGTTCTGACCGCTGAAGACAAAGATCAGAATATTTCGACCGCCTCGGTCAACGGGGTCACCCAGGCATCGTTCAAACCCCCGCTCGACCAAACTTGAATTTCTGGCCACCGTCATGAGTTCGCTGACTCAGCGATTGCAGGCCTGTTATGCCAGTGCGGTTCATGATGTGCTGCGCCAGATGGGTCATGACAACTGTGTACTGCCTTCTAACCTGATTGCGCTTGATCCCACCCAGCAACTGGCTGGAGAGATCTACACCATTTCGGGGCACATCGATCGGACGCTCAGCCGGCACCAGAGTCTGTTGGCCTGGGCCCAGGTGCTGTCCCGTGTCCCAGGCGGCAAGGTGTTGGTCTGCCAGCCGAATACCAAGGAAATTGCGCTGATGGGGGAGCTGTCCGCCCGGGCCCTGATGGTCAAAAACACCCTCGGTTATGTCGTGGATGGCCGGTGCCGGGACACGGATTTCATCCTCGAAATGGGCTTTCCTGTTTTCTGTGATCTCAACACGCCAGCCGATATCGTGGAGCGCTGGACCTATGATCGCCTGGGTGAACCCATAACCATCGGATCTGTGACCATCGTCAGTGGTGATTATCTGATGGCTGACCGGGATGGGATTGTCGTCATACCGGCATCGGTTTGTGAGGAAGCGGTCAGTCAGACCGAACAGGTGATGTCGACGGAAAGTGAAATGCGCGATGCCATTCTGGGTGGGATGGATCCCGAACAAGCCTACCTGAAGTACCGCAAATTCTAGCGTTTCCAGTCGCTAACGAGTCCATTGCCCGATACCAGGGAATCGTCAAATTATGACACAGAACTTTGAATATTGTACAAAATTCTGTAACATATACAATGTACACAGTCTTCTGGAGACTACGCATGAGCAATACCCCAGAACCGTCTGAATCTGCCGTAGACACGCACAGCGCAGATCTCGAACGGGGGTTCCTGGCCAAGATCGAATCCGAAACCAAGATCGAGCCCAAGGACTGGATGCCGGATGCTTATCGCAAGACGCTGATCCGACAGATCGCGCAGCACGCACATTCCGAGGTTGTCGGAATGCAGCCTGAAGGCAACTGGATCACACGTGCACCCACGCTGCATCGCAAGATCGGGTTATTGGCCAAGGTGCAGGATGAGTGTGGTCACGGTTTGTACCTTTACAGTGCAACCGAGACGCTGGGAACTACCCGAGAAGAACTGGTAACGGCCCTGCATGAAGGCCGCATGAAATACTCGAGTATTTTCAACTACCCCACACTGACCTGGGCAGATATCGGGGCGATCGGTTGGTTGGTTGACGGTGCTGCCATCGTTAACCAGATCAGTCTGTGTCGGACTTCCTATGGGCCTTATGCTCGGGCAATGGTCAGGATCTGTAAGGAGGAGAGTTTTCACCAGCGCCAGGGGTACGGCATCATGGTCACCCTCGCCGAAGGCACTGCTGATCAGAGGGCGATGGCTCAGGATGCACTGAATCGCTGGTGGTGGCCTTCACTCATGATGTTCGGACCGCACGACAGCGATTCCGCGCATACCCGGTCCTCCACCGCCTGGAAGATCAAGCGTCAGAGCAATGATGAACTGCGCCAGCGCTTTGTCGATATCACGGTACCGCAAGCAGAACACCTCGGGCTGAACCTACCCGATCCTGACCTACGATGGAACGCCGACCGTGGTCACTATGATTTTGGCGAGATCGACTGGGATGAATTCTGGCGGGTGGTTAAAGGGGGCGGACCCTGTCATCTGCAGCGTATGGCAACGCGCAAAGCAGCCCATGAAAATGGCCGCTGGGTTCGTGAGGCTGCGGCTACTTATGCACAGAAACAGGGTGCCGATCAGCAAGCGGCGTAAACCTGCTAACCGTACACCGATACAGAGAGAGGATCACCATGACCAATGCACCGGACCAGTGGCCACTGTGGGAGGTCTTTGTCCGAACTAAGCGCGGCCTCAATCATCAGCACACCGGCAGTCTGTATGCCGCCGATGCCAAGATGGCCCTTGAAAATGCCCGTGATCTCTACACCCGACGGCAGGAGGGGATCAGCATCTGGGTTGTTCCGGCGACTGACATCACGGCGTCCTCACCCGAGGATGAAGGTTCGTTCTTCGAGCCGGCGGAAGACAAGGTTTATCGTCATCCAACGTTCTATCCTGTACCCGATGGTGTGGAAAACCTGTGACCAAAAAAATAGACACTGATTCATCCCGCTTCGAACTGCTCACACGTCTGGGTGACAACGTCCTGATCATGGGCCACCGGTTGTCTGAATGGTCAGGAGATGCGCCGACCCTAGAAGAGGACATGGCACTGTCGAATATCGCACTGGATCTGATCGGACAGGCCCGGCTGTGGTTGACCGCTGCCGTAATGGAAGAGGGCGCTGGGCGTACTGAGGATGACCTGGCCTATCAACGCGATGTTCGGGACTGGCATAACCTGCACCTGGTCGAACTGCCAAACGGCGACTTCGGCAGGACGATGTTACGCCAATACTTCTTTGACGCCTATCATCTTCTGTTGTTGGAAGGTCTGAGCAAAGGCTGCGATCGGGAAATTTCCGGGATCGCGGCTAAATCACTCAAAGAGGTGCGTTACCACCTGCGACACAGCAGTGGCTGGGTGGTGCGCCTGGGTGACGGCACGCAAGAGAGTCACAACCGGATGGTGAACGCCCTGGAAATCTGCACGCCGTGTGTGCCGGAACTCTTTGAGGTGGATGAAGTTTACCGCTCGCTGGAAGCCCGGGATCTCGTTCCGGCAATGAATGATCTCCAAGCGCAATGGGAGCGGCAGGTGCACGCCGTATTGTCTGAAGCCACGTTGAGTATGCCCGAGATCACCAATCCGATGAGCGGTGGGCGAGTTGGTCTGCACAGTGAGCACCTGGGCTATCTGCTTGCCGAGATGCAGTTCCTGCAGAGGGCATACCCGGGAGCCACATGGTGAGTACGGCGGGTGAAAACACCCGTTTGCGGGTGCTTGAGGCGCTGGATAGCGTCTACGACCCCGAGATTCAGACGGTCAGTATTCGCGATCTGGGGATCGTCCGGGCTGTTGACGTGTGTGACGAAGGGGGAAACATCCAGGTGCAGGTGATGATCACGCCAACCTATTCAGGCTGTCCGGCAATGCGAGTGATCGAACAGGACATCCATGAGGCTCTTGGGCGGGCTGGCATCGACCAGGTCGCTGTTGAGCAGGTGTTGTATCCGCCCTGGACAACCGACTGGATCACTGATCGAGGACGCAGGCATCTGCTTGCAAGCGGGATTGCGCCCCCGGCGTGTCGTGCCTGCGAGGCAGGTCCGATGGAGTCTGGTATCAGTTGTCCCCGATGCGGTTCCGACCAAACCCGTGTGCTCTCCGGTTTCGGCGCAACAGCGTGCAAGGCATTGTGGCGTTGTGACAGCTGCCTCGAGCCGTTTGACTACTTTAAACCGCATTAGCCACCGTGCGCTTCCACGCTCTCTCGGTGACTGAAGTACGGTCGGAAACAGACGACACGGTGTCTGTTGCGTTCGAAGTACCAGAACAGCTTCGTAACGAGTACCGGTTTGAGCAAGGACAACACCTGACGCTGCGCCGAACTTTAAGCGGTACCGAGATTCGTCGGTCTTATTCGATCTGCAGCAGTGTAGACGAGGGTGAATTACGTATCGCGGTGAAGGCAATACCGCAGGGCGTTTTTTCTGGGTTTGTGCATAACCGGCTTGCTGCCGGAGAAAAGATTGAGGTGGGATCACCGATCGGGCATTTCAATGTGCCGCTGGATCCCGGTCAGCGCAAGCGGTATGCCGCCTTCGCAGCGGGCAGCGGTATCACACCCTTGATCTCCATCATCAAGACCACACTCGAGCGCGAGCCCCGAAGCAGGTTTACCCTGGTGTACGGCAACCGCGAGACCGGGAGTATCATATTCAGGGAGGCACTGGAACGGCTGAAAAACACCTACATGGACCGGCTCTCGATAGTCCATACGCTGTCGCGGGAGAGCCGGAATTTGCCGCTGCTTGATGGCCGCATCGACCGCGCCAAGGCAAAAGCCCTGCTCGAGAGCCTGGTGCCTGCAGGCCAGCACGATGAATTTTTCCTGTGTGGCCCCAAAGGTATGATCGATGCGGTCAGGGAAGCGCTGCTCGAGAAAAATGTTCCACCGTCGTGCATTCATTACGAGCTTTTTACACCCCCGGATCAGCACATCGAAAACCGGCCTGAGCGCATGCCGATTCAGGCTCAGGGGGGTCGTTGTTCCGTTGTGGTGTCACTCGATTCCAAATCCACGACTTTTGAGATGAGCCGTGACAGGGATACGCTGCTGGAAGCGGTAAGACGTGTCCGGCCGGAGGTTCCCTATGCCTGCGAAGGTGGGGTATGTGCGACCTGCCGGGCGAAACTTGTCGAGGGGCGCGTTAATATGCAGCTGAACTTTGCACTGGAAGAGTCGGACCTTTCGTCAGGTTTTGTGCTGACCTGCCAGTCGGTGCCACTGACCGATCGCATTGTGATTGATTTTGACGCGCTTTAACTGCCACTGAACCGCTGGTGGTAGCCTTTGCCGGGTGACTTCAGCAGGTCTGGCTCATCGCAACATACTGACACTGTCCAGCGGTCAGCCGCCTCCTGCAGTGCACGGTAGATTGCAGCACAGCGCTTTCTGGCTCGGGTACCGGGCCAGTGAACCGGTAGAAGGTCTTCAGGCAGGTCCGGATCGTGCAGCAGAATCCGGCGATAGTCATGAATCAGCAGGGTACGGGCTGCAAAAGCCGATTCGAGATCAAATAATTTCTTGCGGCGGGTCGACCGCCAGAGGTTCTCGAACCGTCGGTTGAAAAGATCATATTCACGGGCTATCTGTTCCAGATCAAAGCACCGATCCAACAGCGATTGCGGCGATTCGCGGTCCTTGATCGTGTGCCCGCAGAACACTTTGGCTTTGTCCGCGAGTCCCCGTTCTGCCAGTGCCCGGCACACCGGCGGAAGGTCTGCTGTGGGATGGATCAGCGTGTCTGAGGTCAGCGTTCCAAATCCCTGCCACTTGAGTTCCTTCTTGAGGCCGGTACGGTCTGCTCGGCTGATCGTTTTCTGTGGAATAATCACCAGCCGCCACTGGCCGTCCCAGCGGCGGCTGCCTGCAGCGTAAATTCGGTGTTCGGCATCGGCCGTCTGGCGACGGCCGGTATCGGTCAGTGCGTAATAACTGCGCCGCCCCGAGGCTGTTCGTTCAAGCCATTTTTCCTGTGCCAGCCGGTAAACTGAAGTTCGGACCAGTCGTTCACTTACGCCCAGCGGCCGGGCGAGTGCGATCAGACTGCTCAGCCAGACCTGCCCACCCCTGGGCTCAAGTGCGTCACCAAAGATCGTGATCAGCAGTGATTTTGCCCGCATCGGTCGTCTCACCCTGAAATTTGACAGCAGCTGGCGCACTGTTGTCTCAAATCGAACAGGTGCCGTGCGGTCAGCGATTGTCGATCACCCTTTGCGCCTTACCTTGCGATCGGGGTACACCCCCTTCATCATGCAGCACCACATCGACGGTTACTCCAATGAAGGTCTTAACGCGGTGAGTCAGGGATAAAGCGACATCGTCGGGTTTGTGGGACGCGGCGTTTATGGGATCCAGTTCAACGTTGATGGTGAGCTTGTCAAGACTCCCGGTCCGCGACAATTCGATCTGATAGTGGGGACTCAAGGCTTCGATGGCCAGAACCTGTTCCTCGATCTGTGAAGGAAATACGTTGACCCCGCGAACGATCATCATGTCGTCACTGCGGCCGGTGACCTTGGCCATCCGCCGCATGGTTCGGGCGGAGCCGGGCATCAGGCAAGTCAGGTCGCGGGTTCGATAACGAATCACGGGTGAGGCTTCCTTGGTCAGGGAAGTCAGCACCAGTTCGCCCCGCTCTCCCTCTTTCAGGCATTCACCGGTTTCGGGGTCGACGATTTCCGGGTAGAAATGATCTTCCCAGATCGTCAGGCCGTCCTTGGTTTCAATACATTCCTGGGCAACACCGGGGCCAATCACCTCAGACAGTCCATAGATGTCGACCGCCTCAAGCCCCATTCGGGATTCAATGTTGTCACGCATCGATTCGGTCCAGGGCTCAGCACCTAAGATGCCGACCTGCAGTGAGGTCTTTCGGGGATCGAGACCGGCCAGTTCAAACGCATCCGCGATGTTCAGGCAGTAGGTCGGTGTCACCATGATAATCGACGGTCGAAAATCATTGATCAGCTGGACCTGTTTTTCTGTCTGACCGCCCGACATCGGAATCACCGCAGCGCCCAGTTTCTCGGCACCGTAGTGTGCCCCGAGACCACCGGTAAAGAGCCCATAACCATAGCTGATATGAATCAGGTCATCAGCCCGGCCGCCGGCTGCCCGGATCGACCGTGCCATGACCGTTGACCAGAGGTCGATATCGTTTCGGGTGTAGCCGACGACAGTCGGCTTTCCAGTGGTTCCGCTCGAGGCATGAACACGCACCACGTCTGCCATGGGGGCAGCAAATGCTTCAAATGGATAAAATTTGCGAAGATCGGCCTTGTCGGTAAACGGGAATTGATTCAAGTCTTCGAGGCCAGTCAGATCGTTCGGGTGTATACCGTCCGCGTCAAATTTCTGAGCATATAACGCGGAATGGTCATAAGCATGGTTGAGTGACCATTTCAATCTCGAAAGCTGCAGCGCCTGCAATTCATCGACACTCGCGGTTTCGATCGGCTCCAGGTCGTTCTCTTGGGGTTGTTTAACAGTCATGTCGTTGTTCCAGCCGTGGCCTCGGTGACCAGAACACCACCAATTGCGCGCGATTTGCCACGGAAAAGGGCGACCAGAGTGCCATCGCTGGACTCGACCCGTACGTCGTAGACGCCATTCTTGCCTTGAAGGAACTGCTCGACTGCTTCAGCGACCAGTATTTCACCCGTTGTGACGGCGACCAAATACTCGATCTGACAACTGACGGCCACGCTGATGTGGTTTCGCGTATTACAGGCGTGTGCAAACGCACTGTCCGCTAGCGTAAAGATCATGCCGCCGTGACAGTTGCCGTGGCCATTGAGCATCTCCTCGCGAACCCGCATGTGAAGGCATGCGTAACCGGGACGACTTTCTTCGACAGTCATGCCGAGCATCTGTGAGCAACGATCGTCGCGGTGCATGTGTTCACTACACGCTTTGGCGAGCGCCATTTCAGCTGATTCGGTGTCCAAGACGAGATTCTCACTTTTCAAGTGGCACAAAACGGGATACAGAACGTTTGTCGACTATGAAAATATCGTATCACATCGAATCGGACGGGTCTTGCTCTCCGGGCTGCAGGCGCAACAGATGTCCGTTCGGAGAATCGGTCAGCCCTCGTTCGGTACAGTGCTGATCAGGTCTGGACTTTCCGGCAGCAGGGCACCACCGTCGACGACGATGGTCTGTCCGGTGACGTAACTAGCTTCGTCGCTGGCGAGATAAACCATCGCCCAGGCGATGTCATCGGGATCACCCAGCCGGCCCAGCGGGATGTATTGCTCAATCCGGCTTCGCTGTGCGGGATCAGCCAGAAACCCGTCGGGTTTCTGGATATAACCCGGCTCCACCGCATTGACCGTGATCCCGTCACTGGCCAGTTCCAGTGCTGCACCACGTACAAAAGCATTGACGCCGGCTTTGGCTGCACCGTAATGAACCGCACCGGGCATGGCCACTTTGGGCCCGGTCACTGAGGAGGTGACCAGGAAACGACCGTGTTCAGATTGGCGGAGCGACGGCAGGGCCACCTTTAAGAGCCGAAAACAGGCCTTGAGATTGATTGACAAGGTCAGTTCGAGATCTTCTTCTGAAAGTGTTTCTAGACGCGACCAGAGACAGCCGCCGGCGTTGTGCACCACAATATCGAGCCCCCCGAGTTGATCTGCAGCAGCAGTGACAGCCTCGGCGGCTCCGGTTGGCGTTTCAAGGTCAAGCGGCAGTGCCCAAGCCGACAGACCCTGCTGCGTGAGGTCGCCCACAACAGCTTGTGCTCGACTGAGTGTCCGGTTAGCTGCGGCGACATGGGCGCCCGACTGCGCAAACCGGCGCACAATGGCCGGTCCAATCGCCCGGCCTACACCGGTGACGAGCACCTTACGACCCGACAATCGCTGTTCTGCCATCCTGATACCCTCGGCAAGAATTCTGTTTGTTCGATCAGTGGTTCCCGAACGTCAGGTGCACTCTACCTTGGCACCGGTTGTCGTTCCACCTGGCCCAGGCACATCGTTGCGATGCGTGCTGGTCGGGCGCCAATCTGACCGGAGTTGAGGAAATCGACGTGCGGGGTAGACCAGTATTGGTTAACCTACGGCCCACTGACCTGGGCACTGGTGAATCTGGTGTTGATACCCACCTGCGAACTGCCCAGTCGACCGCAAAGGAGAACCGGACCATGACAACTGAACCTGCGACCCTATCTGAAACTCTCATTCCGGCTGGCACTGAACCGGATCTTGATCATATCAGAGCGCGTAATGCTCGCAGTGTGTGGCATCCGATGGCGCACCCGGGGGTTCATCAGGCAAACCCGCCGCGAATTATCACGGGAGCCGAAGGGGTCTATATCCAGGATGACGAAGGCCATCGTGTGATCGATGCGGTCGGGGGCATCTGGAATGTGAACCTGGGTTATTCGTGTGTGCCGATCAAACAGGCCATTGCCCAGCAACTGGACGTGTTGCCTTTTTATTCGGCCTTTAAAGGCACGACAAACATCCGACTGATCGAACTGGCGGACCGGCTGGTCGGTGTGCTTGAACCCGAAGGTATGCGCCGAGCGTTTTTTACCTCGGGCGGCAGCGACAGTGTCGAGACTGCATTGCGGTTAACGCGCCAGTTCTGGAAGCTGGCAGGGCAGTCGGGTAAGGTGAAATTCTTCTCCTTCAAAAAGGGTTATCACGGAACTCATTTCGGTGGTGCCTCAGTCAATGGCAATGACCGTTTCCGCAAGAGTTATGAGCCACTGCTGCCGGGTTGCATCCAGCTGCCTTTCCCGTCGCTCTACCATAACCCGTTCGGGATCGACGACATTGACGAGTTGACGGAGGTCTGTCTCAGGCAGATCGAACAGGAGATCAACTATCAGGGTGCAGACAGTATCGCGGCTTTTATCGCAGAACCTGTGTTGGGCGCCGGTGGCATCCTGGTGCCTCCGCCAAATCTGTGGCCGGCACTGCGCGCGTTGTGCGACAAGTACGACATTCTCTTGATCGCCGATGAAGTCGTCACGGGTTTCGGCCGGACGGGTTCCTGGTTCGGTGCCCGGGCCTGGGGCGTCAGACCCGATATGATGTGTTTCGCCAAAGCCATCACGTCCGGGTACTTTCCTTTTGGCGCGGTGATGCTCAATGAACGGATTGAGACCGTGTTTATGGAAAGCGGTCCCGACGGCGCCATCGGCCATGGCTATACCTACTCCGGCCATCCGGTTGGCTGTGCCGCGGCACTCGCGACACTGGATGTCACGTTCAGCCAAGATCTGCCCGGCAATGCATTGGCTCGAGGTGAACAGTTGATGGCTTCACTCAAAGCACTGCAGGCAGAACACGAAATGATCGGCGACGTGCGAGGAAAGGGGCTGATGGTGGGCATCGAGCTGGTGGCTGATCGCGGATTGAAAACCCCATTGGACCCGCAACTCGGCGACGCCTTGGCCGATCGAGTATTCGCGGCCGGCGCGATGATCCGCGTTTCCGGTAATATCATCATCATGTCGCCGCCTCTGGTCATCACTGAATCGGAGATTAATTCCCTGGCACAGGCACTGTCTGTCGGCTTTGCCGGAGCCTGAAACAGCTGCCAAGTCTTGAATTAGGTAGGTCTCTTAACTAAAGTGGCAGATGTAACTTGCTGGTAATAGTGCAGCTCCCTCGAGATCTTTTATTCTTGTGGAATCAGCACACTGAAAGGTAAGGTGCGTTGTGATAATTCCAACTGTGGAGGATAAGACATGAAAATAACCTTGAAGCTGGTCGTACTGAGTATTCTGGCGTCGTTTCTGGTATTTGGTTCAGCTGCCCGGGCTGAGTATCCCGAAAAACCGGTGACCTTTATTGTGCCCTGGCCGCCGGGTGATCTCGAAGATGTGGTAACCCGTTTGATTGCAGAAGAATTTCAGAAAGAATACGGTGTTGCCGCGGCCGTGGTGAACAAGCCGGGTGGCGGTGGTGGTCCGTTCCCAGGTGCCGCCGAGGTCGCAAATGCGCCTGCTGATGGCTATACCATCGGGTCGTTCGTGGTCGGTGTGCCGATCATCGGTCCGCTCGTCGGCGTGCCGGGATTCGAGGACCCCGACCTGTTTGAGCCGGTCGGCATCTTTATCATTTATCCATTCCTGCTGGCCGCCAGTGGGGACGCCCCATACAGCAACATGGCTGAACTTGCCGAGTATGCCAAGTCCCACAAGGTGGCCCTGGGCCACTTTGGCCATCCCCTAATTCCAACCAAGGCTACGTTCGTGGCTGCTATGGAGTTAGGCTTTGAGTTTGGCAGCGATGCTGCATTCGACATGAACGATTGCAATACGTTGGCCAGTGGTGATGCTGACGTGATCAATACCACCGCGCAGCTGGTTTTACCCTGCCTCGACGATCTTAAGGTCCTGGCGACTTTTACGGGTGACCAGCGAACTTCCGTGACACCTAATGTCGCGACTCTGAGCGAACAGGTGCCTGGTATTGACGTTCCGACGCTTTGGAATGGTCTGTTTGTCAAGAAGGGAACGCCACAGATCGTCAAAGACAAGCTCGCAGCCGTGGCTAAGCGGGTGATTGCCGGTGATGCGGTCGCAAAAGTTGCCAAGAATACTGGCGGCATCTTCTTCTGGGAAGGTCCAGCCGAGGCCAAAGCACGCATCGCCCGTGACTGGAAATCCACTGAGTCGATGATGAAAAAATTAGGTCAGTTGGATTAGATACTCACAAAATTAGTGAGATCTCTGTCGGGCGGCGTAGCCGCCCGACTTTGTTTCTGGATGAGAGCATCATGGATCAACCCGACAATATCCGATCCAGTGCGGCCATCAACTTTTTCTGTGCCGCATTCATTGTTCTGGTGACGCTGGTTCTGGTGAGTCAGTTGGGCAGTCAGACCCGGTGGCTCAAGCGCGCTGATCTGGTCATGCAACCCGGGTTTTTCCCGGCCCTCGGTCTGCTGGTGATGGGTGTGCCGGCGCTCGTCTTGTCCGTTGTGTCGTTTCGTCAGATGCGCTCTGGCATAGAGTTGGAATCACCGCGTATCGTCGTCGCCGGCTTTCATCGCTGCTGCGAGTTTGCCGTGTGGTTTCTGGTTTATGTCTACATCATCCGGTGGGTTGGCTACCTGATGGCGACGCTGCTGTTTATGCCGGCGCTCAGTCTGCGGGTGGGGTTTCGCGGTGTACGATGGATAGTGACGGCAGTACTGATCGGGCTGGTGATCGTACTGCTATTCAGGACCGGGCTTCAGGTCCGTTTGCCGGATGGTTATATCTATGGTTACCTGCCCCCGGAGATTCGAAATTTCATGATCCGTAACTTCTGAACTTTCCCATGATCGAGTTACTGCTCGAGTCGTTAATGCTGATCGCGCGATGGGATGTCGCGATTGCGCTTTTAATCGGTGCAATTGGCGGGGTCATTATCGGAGCCATTCCAGGGGTCGGTCCCGCGGTTGCCATCGCCATACTGCTGCCGGCAACTTATAAGCTCGAACCCCTGGTTGGACTGACGCTGTTACTGGGTATTTACGGCGCTGCCCTTTATGGCGGCGCTATTCCGGCCATTCTGATCAACACACCGGGCACACCGGTTAATGCGCTGACCACTTATGATGGCCACCCTATAGCCCGTCGGGGAGAGCCGCGTCGGGCGTTGTCGCTCGCCTACAGTGCCAGCTTCATTGGCGGGATCCTCAGTGTGCTGGCACTGATTTTTCTCACACCCAAGTTGGCGGCAGTCGCACCTTACTTTGGCAGCCGGGATATCCTGATGGCGGCACTTTTGGGACTGGTGTTGGTAATATTGACCCATCGTGGACAGACGTTGGCGGCAGCCGCGCTGGTTGGCATGGGTGTGTTCATCACGGTGGTTGGCATGGAACCATTCCGGCTCACCGACCGTTTTGTTTTCGGCTTGCCCTGGTTACGCGGTGGTCTGGCACTCATTCCAGCCGTTCTCGGCCTGTTTGCGATTTCGCAGGCGTTTATCCTTTTGCAATCCTCGGATGCGCCTCGACAGATTCCCAAGGTGACGGGCAGCCCCTTCGCTGGTTTGTTTGAAGTCTTTCGACGGCTTAAGCGGGTCGCCCTGTGTTCGTCCGGGTTTGGGATCATCATGGGCATCATCCCTGGGGTGGGTGAGTTCCTGGCTCAGTTTTTCTCCTATGGTCTGGCGCAGAAACTCAGCAAGACACCGGAGAAGTTCGGCAAAGGGTCTTCAGAAGGCCTGGTGGCGGCGGAGTCCGCCAACAATGCCGTACCAGCTGCCGCGATGATTCCATTGCTGGCGCTGGGTATCCCCGGTGAAGCGTTGACGGCGATGATGCTGTCGGTTTTCACGGTACACAACCTGATTCCGGGTCCAAAACTCTTTGAGACTCAGCCAGAATTTGTGGTTGGCCTTTATGTATGTCTATTCCTCATCAATTTTATTGTGCTGGCTTTTCTACTGATAGCTACACCCCTGTTGATCCGTGTCATCAAAGTGCCGGAAAGGTTTCTCGGCGTGGTGGTATTGACGCTGGCACTGGTTGGGGTTTACTCCATCCGCAACAGCCTACCAGACTGCTGGGCGGCTATTGGATTTGGTCTGCTCGGTTACGTGCTTCGCCGGGTCAACTGGCCGCTGGTGCCGATCATTCTGGGCATGGTGCTGGGCGAGATCATCGAGGCCAAGCTGCGCACCAGCATGGCCCGGGTTGAAACGCCGCTGGACTTCGTTAACCGACCGGTCTCGGCCACCATCGCGGTGATTATTGTGCTGGCGCTCGCGGTACATGTCTGGTCGGAGATCCGCAATTACCGACAGCGCCGGACGAAGACGTCGCCCGCAGCCTGACAGCGGCGTGTCGCAGTCCGAGTGAACTAAACCGACGCAATGCCTGTGGAGCCCTGTGACCTGATAATGGATTTTGGGGGCGTCATCACGTATTCGCTTTTCGAACGATGCCGCGATATCGAACGGCTTTATCGACTGCCAGACGGGTCACTCAACTGGACAGGCCCATTTGATTCAGCGGATGATAAATTCTGGCAGCAGTACCTGAGCGGGCAGATCTCAGAGCGTGATTACTGGTACATCCGCTGTGGTGAACTCGGACAGATATTGAGAGAAGAAATCACCATCCGTAAACTGGTCACTGACCTGAGGAACTTCAAGTCGTCCGTTCGGCCCGAAGCAGAAACCCTGATTCGGCAAGCCCGGGCCCAAGGGTGCAGAGTTGGCCTACTGACCAATGAGTTAGAACTTTTTCACGGGCCGGAAGTGTATGACGCGTTCGAGATACTGGGCAGTTTTGATGCCATTGTCGATGCGACACACACGGGCATCCTGAAACCCGAGCCACAAGCCTACCAGCTGGCAGTGGAGGCACTCGACGCCTCGTTTGAATCCGTGGTTTTTGTTGACGATCAGCAGAAGAATGTCGATGGAGCAATTGCCTGCGGGATTGAAGCCATTCGGTTGGACATTACGGATCCAGAATCCGGGTTTGATGATGTTCGAAGGGCACTGAAACTCACTTGATTCGTATTCGATGTTATTCCGGAGCCACTTGGATGAACATTTATAGAGGGTTGTACAGAATAGACTGAGTACGAATCGGTATGTGACTGACTGGTGACCGACAGCACCGTTTATTGTTTTATACTGAGTTTGGGCGCGAACAGGAAAATCGTCTGATTCTATGAACTCACCATCCAACGAGTTGATGAGTACGCTGTCAGAGTACTTGTCTCTTGACCATCTATCGTGCTACTCGCTTCCCCCCGAGGCTTATACCGATGTTGATTTATATGCGCTGGAACTGGATGCTATTTTTAGAAAAGAGTGGCTCTGTGTGGGCCGAGCGGAATACATTCCGGCCCCGGGGGACTATTACTGTATAGATATTCTTAATGAATCTTTAGTGGTCGTACATGGGCAGGATGGGGTGATACGTGCATTGTCGAACATTTGCCGTCACCGCTTTATGCCCGTCGCTCAAGGGAGTGGAAACACGAAGCGTTTTGTTTGTCCCTACCATGCCTGGACATATGAGACCGACGGGAGTTTATACGCTGCACCTTTTATGAAAGGTTCATCTGTGTTCGATAAGTCCCTTTGTAGCCTGCCAAGTTACCGGCTCGAAACCTGGTGTGGATTTTTGTTTATTAATTTGGATGATGGTGCGCCGCCACTCCTCGAAAAAATGCATACAGCAAATCAGTATCTCGTAAATTATCGACTCAACGAGCAAACAGAAATCATGCATTACCAGACCGAGTGGGCGGGTAATTGGAAGTTGTCGGCAGAAAACTCCATGGAATACTACCACCACGTGGGGTTACATAAAGATACAGTTGGAGGGCAGTTACCCGCGAAAAATACGTATTTACCAGCAAGCCCGGAGGACGGTTCTTTCACGCATCAACGATGTCGGATGGATGATGCCTACATTGGAGGTCAAGACCATCCTTTCAACCCGATGGGTTATTTGGATACGTTTTCTGACGAAGACCTGTATACCGGCTATATGGTGTACATCTTTCCGGCATTTACGATGGCTATGCGTCCCAACACCAACAACTGGTTGAGTTTCAGTCCTGCGGGGATAAGCAATACGAGAGTACTGGGTGGTTATCTAGTCTCAAACGAGGTCGCTCGCGAACATCCCAATATTGCTGAGGAACGACGAGAGCTCATCCTTAAAGTGAACGAGGAAGATGCAAAGGCGACGACCGAGTTGGCTAAAGTGATGATGTCTAGTAAGGCCCAACGTGGACCCCTCAGCCCGTTCGAAGGTACATTAGTGGAATTTTATAGATACCTGGCCCGCTCACTGATTGACCAAGAAAGCACATCACCATGAAAAAAAAATCGTCACAGTCGGGTCAGCCGAGAAAATTGTCGATGATTGACACCATCAGTGCCGAAGAACTGGCGAGAGATCCAGGTTATCCGGGAATGGTACCCGAGCACGTGGCACAAACGGTCTACTACGCACCGTTTAAGAAACTCACTGAAGCAGACCTCAAAGGGTTCTGGGTCCTGGAATACCGCTGGCCCAACGGCTGTACGCCCTATGGGTTGATGTTCTGTGAACTGGCGCTAACCTGGGCCATGCAGTACGCCTCGCATCACTCGCCGCTGCCGCCGACCAATGGATATGACATGCGGGTTGCCGGCACACATTTGTTTGGATCGGAGCTGGCTCTGGAATCAGAAGCGGTTCTCAAGGCGCGCGATCAGCGGTTGGCACAGCGGCTGCCGCAGTTTGTTGATGACTTTGACCGCATCTGGACTCAGGAGATTGATGCGCTGATGGCCGCCAACCGTTTGATCGAATCCTATGAGACATCCGGGCGCAGTCCGGAAGAGATGGGGGATTACCTGGTGTATACGCGCGAGCACGTGCGCTGGAGCTGGGAACGGCACTTCGAACTCATGTACCTGCTGCTCATCAACCATGCCGGGTTTTATGATCTGTGTACAGAACTGTCGATACCGCACGCCGACGTCGCCACGTTCCTGCAGGGATATGATAGCCGGATCAGCCAGGGCGACCGTGCACTGTGGGAAATGGTGGATCTGGTGAGAGAGAATGATCTTGCGCAATGGTTTACCAGTACCGAAAGCCACGCTGATCTGCTGCCGAAAATGCGCACTGCCGGTGGTGGGGCAGCGGGCTGGGCGGAGGCCTTTGATCAATTTCTGGATGAATGGGGCTGGCGCACCGAAACGGTGGCAGATCCGCTCTCACCCAGTTGGATCGAAGACCCCGCACCGGTTCTGCAGTCTATTGGGACCTATGTGGCGTCTGGTGAACGACCTGATTTCGATGCTAAGCGCAAATTGGCTGAAGACGACCGTGAAAATGCGCTGGAGGCGGCCCGTTCACGACTGAGTCGTGCCGAGCAGCGTGAATTTGACCAGACGCTCGACAGTTGCCGTAAGGCCAATTTTCTGTGGTGGAATGAAGATCACAATTTTTACATTGATTACCGTACGGCTATTCCGATGCGCAAAGCCGCACTGGGCCTGGGCCAGGCGCTGGACCTGGCGGACCCGGAAGACACCGTGTTCTGCTTTTATCCCGAGTTACTGGCTCTGGCGCGCGGTGAAACAAGGTGGAATGAACTCTCGGCACAGGTGGGCGAAAGAAAAGACTACTACTGGTCCTGGCGGGAACGTCGTCATCAAATACCGAAATTTCTGGGTGTGCCGCCTGAATCGGTGAGTGATCCCATTCTGACGGAGCTCGACGGGTTCACACCGGCGTTTCTGGAAACTCTTAAAATCGAGGGCAGCGCTACTACGTTGAACGGTATGCCGGCAAGTCGCGGGTCGGCCACCGGGCCTGCACGAGTACTGCTGGGCGCCGACGACATTCATCAAATACAAACCGGCGAGATACTGGTCTGCGAAGGGACGACACCGAGTTGGACCCCGGCGTTTACCAAGATTGCTGGCTGCCTCACCGACCAAGGCGGCACGCTGTCGCATGCGGCCATTGTGGGCCGGGAATATGGCATCCCCTGTGTGGTGGCCATGGGTAACGCAACAGCCCGGATTAAAACTGGAGATACCTTGGCGCTCGATGGCACTACCGGTACCGTAACAATTCTCCAGCGGGCACACGGATGACACAGGTTCTGTCCTGCCAGTCCTATCACGGCATCACCGCGGGACAGACGGTGCTGAACATGCCGGATGGGCGGTCAGTATTCAAGCTCTATCTGCTGTCTATCGTTGGTCGAAATGAACCGGCGTTATACGACTGGGCCAATGCGCGGTTTTCGATGGCAGAGTTTGAAGCTCGTTTTTGTGAGGGGAGTTATGAAGGCGTAGGTTTCGTCACAGCGTTTCCACACATCACCAAGATCTTTCGCTACGCACCCGAGGTCGAGACTGTGATCGACGTACGAGAACTAGACACGGCCTCGCTGGATGAACTGGATTGCAGCCGCAATGATCAGTATCACGAATTTGCCTGCTATGCGGAGTCATTGATTGTTGCCGAAGAGTACCGCGCGTGGGCGCGGGCCGATAGTGTTGATGAGTACCTTCAGTTTCGCTGCTCGCTGGCTGATTTTCCAATCGCGAACCACAACAAACTATCCGATTACTGGGACCGGTCGACCCAACCGGATCAATAGCCAACACTAATCTGTTGGCGGATTTGAAAAACTCGAGCGTGGCCGCCCTCGCTTCAGCAATCACGGGCTCGATATAGGCCGACATAGAACTCGTTGCGTCTTTCGTTCCACCAGCCCAGATAAGTGAAGCTGCGCAGCATCATGAACAGCGGTGTGTTCTCTCCGAGCAGTCGATCGCGCCGGGCCGTCAGTGTTTCGGTTGATTGAGTCATGGGTCATGATCATGCACCGGTTTCCGCCGGGTTCAATCGAGCGCAGCGGCACGGCGCAGTTCATCATAGTTTTTGAAGTTGAGCTTCAGGCCAATCGTGTCCTGCCAGCGCTGATCGAAAAGCCGGTGTACAGAGGCCGACAGTTCCGTACGTTGTACGCCTTCAGGGGCGACCTTGTGTGTTTCCCCGCCCGGCGGCAGGCCAAGAACCGGGTCCAAGTGCTCGCGCAGCAGGTGGTCATCAAACTTACCCGCGTGGGTCCGCATGAAGTTCAGACTGGTGTGTTGTAGGGTCATCTCAGCAAGTTCTGGATCAAGGGCAATACCCGCGTGTTGCGCAACGCGGGCAATGATCGCTGCGGGGTTGTCTAGAAAGTCTTCGTAGCACAGAAACAGCACATTTTCGTCTTGCCGTCGTGGCCACCAGTTCAGCACATGGTGCCAGTAGAGCCCCGAGCCGGTGCCGCCAAGGATCATTTTCCGCGCAAATTCTTCGATCGATATGCTGCCGGTCTCAAAGGCCCAGCCGGAGAAGAATCGGTAGAAGGAATCCGCCAGTGACAGCGGATCACGTGTCATGTGAATGAAGCGACCGACATTGCTCAGTTTGTCTGCAGACCGGTGTGTCTTGAAAACACGAGGGGATGCGACTTGTTCGGCGCCGGGGTCGATGCCGATATCCCAGGCAGATTCAAACCAGGGCACCACTTCTGTAATTTCCTCGAAACTCATATCGCCCCGGGTCCGTAACGTGTGCAGCATCTGCTGCAGCAGTGTCGTTCCGCACTTGGGATAGGTGGCGATAAACACGTCATTCGCTTGCACGAGTGTCTCATCTGCCCGCTGTTCGCTTTCGTCACTGCGGAAATGCTGCATGCGCTCCCGCATACCCGCCAGCGTGGTCGGTCGGCTTTCTGGGCCGGGCCAGCGCGGTCGATTCCTGTTCATCATGTCGTGCGTTCCGTGTCTTGATGACTACCCGATAAATGCCAGTAGAAGCAGTCGCACACCCAGTACGGTCAGTATTGCGCGGAACAGTTGCGTAAACAGCTTTTCCGGCAGACGATGAAGAATACGCCTGCCCGTGAGCGTGCCGAGAAAGCCACTGAGTATCATGACCAGCAGTGCCGGCAGCCACGGCAGGAACTGAAAACCCAGAAAACCGAATATCACGCCTTTCAGCCCGTGCTGTACTGTCATACAGATCGCATGGGTCGCCACCAGCTTTTTGCGGCCCAGATGTTCGGGCGAGAGAAACGCTGAAACCAGGGGGCCGGTGCCGCCGACAAATAGGCTGGCGAAACTGGTGACGGCGCCGACACCGAGGAAACCCGGCAGAGGTATGCTGGAAGGGCGTAGTTTCGGCGTCCAGACAGAATACAGCACAAAAAAACCCAGGAGCCCGCGCAGGACTTCGACTGGGAGTGCGACAAAAACTCGGCCGGCGACGATGACGCCAAGGATAGAACCCAGCAGAAAGTACCCTGTGACAGACCAGTCGATATGCTCATACATCAGACTGGCCCGGCCGCCGTTGGATCCAAACTGAACCACACCATGTACGGGCAGAACCACCAATGGTGGGAGGAAAGAAGCCAGGGCGGCCAGAAATACGAGCCCTCCGCCTATGCCGACGGCTGCGGTCAGTGCTGAGGTCAGAAAGCTCAACAGCACCAATCCAGTGGTCGACAGGGCTGTCAGATCAGGTGGAATAAGCTCGACGATATTCATCAGGGTTGAATGTTAACGTTAGCATTGTGTTTTGTTCCGGTACCGTTTCAACTCGGCATGAGCTTGTAGAATAGTCAGTCAACTGCAATGGAAGTTGATCGGGGAATTGAGTCGAAAGATCATGAAGGAAGATACAAAGCTTGTACACCTGGGGCGTGGCCCCAGCAGTTTTGAGGGCACAGTCAATCTGCCGGTGTACCGCGCGTCCACAATTCTGTCGGCGGATATGGACAGTTACATTCATCGATTCGATGACGAGAAAAACCTCACGGATATTACCTACGGCGCACGGGGTACCCAGAATTCACGGGCATTGGGTGAAGCAATCGCTGATCTTGAAGGCGGACATGGCACCATAGTTACTACATCGGGACTGTCCGCCATCAGTGTGGCTCTGGGTGCATTGGTCAGTGCTGGGGATCATATCCTGATCTCGGACAGTGTTTATGGGCCAACGCGTACCTTCTGTAACCAGGTGTTGAGCCGATATGGTGTCACCACGGAATATTACCCGCCGGACATAGGTGATGCGATCGCGGAATTGATCCAGAAGAACACACGGCTGGTATTTATGGAGGCACCCGGTTCGCTCACTTTCGAGATGCAGGACATCCCTGGAATTACCCGGGCTGCAAAGGAAAAAGGTGTGTTGACGGTTATGGACAATACCTGGGCCACACCGGTATTTTTTCGGCCGCTTGAACACGGTGTCGATATTTCGATTCAGGCTGGTACAAAGTACATTGCCGGTCATTCAGATCTTGTCATCGGCATGGTAACGTCGTCTAGTGAAGCCACTCACCGAATTCTGGTCAGCCATGCGCACAATCTCGGTGACGCAGCCAGTCCGGATGATTGTTATCTCGCCCTTCGAGGGCTACGCACGCTTTCTGTTCGGCTTTGCCGGCAGCAGGAATCAACGTTAAACGTAGCCACCTGGTTGGCAGATCAGCCTCAGGTACACCGCGTGCTATACCCTGCGCTGGCGGGTGATCCTGGCCATGCACTGTGGAAGCGTGACTTCAAGGGTGCGTCCAGTTTGTTTGGGCTCGCGATGCATTCTGAAGATGAAACCGCGGTGAAGGCGATGGCAGATAGCCTTAAGTATTTCCAGATAGGCTCCTCCTGGGGTGGTTATGAGAGCCTGATTGCGTTTAACCATATGCCGGTTGCACGTGAACGGGTGCCATGGACTGAGAAGCCGTTCATGCTCCGGGTACACATTGGCCTTGAGGACCCAGAGGACCTGATCGCCGATCTTACCCAGGGCCTGGCAAGAATTTGAACTGTTTGAGTCGAAGCTTGGAGCCGGTGGATGCAAAATCAGATGAGTCTACATCCCAGCAAGGGTCTGTTCAGACACTACCCCAAATCCGTTCAGCTGTTGCTGTCACCAGTTCGAGTTTTCGTCTTTGTTCGTCTTCAGTCAGCTTGTTGCCCTCTTCGGTCGAGGCGAAGCCACATTGCGGCGCGATGCCGAGCTGATCAAGGTCGGCGTGTTTCGATGCCTCGTCAAATTTTCGGCGCAGGGTGTCGGGGCTTTCAAGTTCCCCCTTTTTGGTCGTGATGAAGCCGACCATTATCCGCTGGCTACCTTTTGGCAGCAGCCGCAATGGTGCGAGGCCACCCGCCCGTTCTGTGTCGTACTCCAGAAAAAACACATCGATCCCAGTCTGATTAAACACCGCATCGGCCACTGGGTCGTAGGCGCCCTCTGCCATCCAGGTCGACTGGAAATTTCCACGGCAAACGTGCATGGCGATGGTCATGTCAGACGGTCTGTCCTGGATGGCCTCCCGCATCATCTGGGCGTAGCGTGAGACCAGCCAGTCCGGATCAAGTCCTTGTTCTGCTTTTTCGGCTCTGATCTTGGGATCGCACAGGTAGGCAAAAAAGATGTCGTCCATTTGGAGATACCGACAGCCTGCGGTATAAAAAGCCTTGACCGCTTTCGCGTAGGTTGCCGTGATATCAGCGAATAAGACGTCAAGATCGGTGTATTCCGCAGGCAGGATGTCTGCCGCAGCCGTCCGAAAATGGCAGCAGCTCGGGCCTGGTATAGAGATTTTCGGTTGCACGTCAGCGACCGACGCCAGGTATGAAAAATGTGCCAGCATGGGGTGATCGTCGGGAAAATCTAGTTTTCCTGGGATCGTGGGAAATATCGGCCGAAGGACCGCCCCCGAGAACTTAAGGCCGTGGTCACGTTCAACCAGCTCGAAACCGGTCAGGTGGCCCATGAAGTCATAGTGCCAGAACGAGCGCCGGTACTCACCGTCAGTGACTGCCTTGAGTCCAGCCGATTGCTGTATGACGACGGCTTGGCGAATGGCCTCGTCTTCGACCTGCGCCAGGGCCGCAGAATCGATGCTGCCATCCTCAAGGCAAGCCTTTCGGGCGTCTTTCACCGCCTGCGGCCGCAACAAGCTACCGACATGATCGGCTCTAAAGATAGGTTTCTTGTCTAGCATTTGAGTGTGTACCTAGGGTTGCAACGATGTTATAGGATGAAACGTTGCCAGGTGTCCAGTCGTCTACAGAATAATAATTCAATTGTGAACCTTCCGAGTTTGATCACTCGGAAGGTTTCTTTTTTCGGGGGCTAGAAACGATTCACAAGCCATAACTTGAGCAAGAACTCGGCTGGCACCATTTTCTGATCTGGATCCGAGAGTGCTTGCTCTGAGATTAGCTCGAGGGTTCTATTTGTTGTTGCGGTCTCGGCGCCAGCGGCCTGCAGCGCGCAGCGTTGAAACAGTAGATTGTGGAGCCGGATCAGGCAAGGATGTAATAGGTCTCAGTTGAACGAAAAAAAGCTGCCCCGCGTTGGTCAATACCCACTCGGTATCGACAGGTGTCCCGATCTGTCGTTCAAGCCGGGAGACTTCCGTGGCGATTTGAATGACTTCAGCGGAGGTCAGGCACGGTTCAGTCTGTCGTTCAGGGTCAGTCTTGAATTCACCAACGGTTCCTGTAGAAGGATCGATTGCGCTGTGGATCTGTTTTGAACCGATCCTGTAGTCCAGAATCCGCTGATCTTCCTTATCAACTGCAATCCTGTCTGGTACGGTGACACCCTGAACAACGGCTTCGCCGTAGCCCCAGCAACCCTCGATGATGATTCGATCCTGTTTGCCAGTTACCGGGTCGGCAGAAAATGCGACGCCAGCGCAATGGGCAGGCACCATCGACATGACAATAACGGCCATAGGGGTCTCGCCGAAAGGAGTTCCGCTACGACGCCGGTAACGCATAGCGCGTTCTGAAAACAGCGACGCCCACACTTGGCGTACCGCGTTAACCAATGGCCCCGGGCCTTGGATGTTGAGAAAAGATTCATACTGACCCGCAAAGCTGGCCTCTTTTGAGTCCTCACCACTGGCAGAGCTGCGCACCGCAACTGGCAGCTCAGCATCGTCTTCAGTACCGGCCAAGGCACGGTAGGCACTATTGAGTGATTGCTCTATGTTGCTCGGCATGGCGGCGGCTAACAATTTCTGACGGCAGAGCAGGCTCGCCTGTTTAAGGTCGGTATCGTTACCGTCCGCCCAGCTTGATTCGGCAGCAGCCAGTGATGGTGCCAAAGCGTTGTGGTCGAGAAATATCTTAAAGGCCCCCGTAGTGATACAGAACGCTTCAGGTACGGGTGCGCCCCAGCGCCGAAGCCAATCGACGTGAACCATTTTGGGTCCCACGAGCGCAGGGTCTGTGGCCTCGATTGTGCTGAGCACGACAGTGACCGGCGGTGCTTGAGGGCTGTCCGATGTGTCGGTCATACGCTCGCCATCGGCATCGCGTTTAGGGGGCACAGCATCTACTGATGCTGGTCGAGAGTCTGAACCAGGTCATCCAGCAGTGTTTGAAGTTGTTCCAGGCGCTCCTTGCCGAACCATTGGGCAATGTCGCTGTAGCGCGTATCCGACCAGATGGCCGCCTCGGCGACCATCGCCTGGGCAGCCAAGGTGGAAGACACCATCGTTTGTCTGAGGTCATCTTCATTGGCGCGGCGGCGAATGAGGTTGCGCGCCTCCAGGGACTGCATGATTCGTGACAGGCTGGGCATGCTGATGAAAATTGCCTGGGACAGTTCACCCGCTGTCATATCGCCCGCCGATGTCACCATGCGCAGTACTCGCCATTGCTGTTCGGTGACGTTGTATTTGCGGAAGATCGGCTGAAACTGGCTGACGGCTGCGTGCCGTGCCCGCAGCAGCCTGATGGGTAGTGTGTGGGAAAAGTCGTTCAGGCCGTGAGAGAATACGCCTTTGTCGGGAACGGCTGGCGGCGGACGCTTGGAGTCGCTGTTATTCATCGACGACCGTGTTACGCAGCAGTCCTACACCGGGCACCTCGACTTGAACCTCATCGCCGGCTACCAGAAAACGGGGTGGATCGAATCGGGCACCAGCACCCGTCGGCGTACCGGTTGAAATGATATCGCCGGTTTGAAGACCCATGAAGGTAGATAGATAGCTGATCAGATACGAAAATGAAAACAGCAGATTGGCGGTTGTGTCGTGCTGGCGCTGTTCACCATTGACCCGGGTGGTCACGGTCAGATTGTCATAGTTGTCGAATTCATCTGCGGTCACTAGCCAGGGTCCGACAGCGCCGGATCGGTCGAAATTCTTGCCCTGGGTCACGTTGAATTTGCCGTGCCGCATCCAGTCCCGGACGCTGCCTTCCTGAAGTACGGTCAGCCCGGCAATGTGTGCTTCGGCATCGTCCTGGGCAATCCGTCGGCCAGGCTTGCCGATGACGATCGCGATCTCGCCCTCGTAGTCGAACTGCTCGGATTCCGGTGGTCGGACGATCGGTTGCAGGTGTCCCACCAGTGAACCAGGCGTGCGCAGGAATACACTGGGGTAGGGAGGCAGGGCCGTGTCGTCGTACTCTTCATTGCGATTGACGTAATTCACGCCGATGCAGATGATTTTTTGCGGGTCGGTGATCGGCGGTGCATAACTGATCTCGTTCAGCGCAAAATCCGGTGCGAGTTCAGCACCCAGCGCAGCCAGTTGTTGTGGGCCCGGGTCAGTGAGGGCAGAACACAGGTTATCCGGTGTTTCAGACAGCCGACTGAGATCAATCACACCGCTGTCGGTCACGATGCCATAGGCTCGCCGGTTCTCTGTGAGAAAAGAAGCTAGTTTCATACGGGCGTCTCAGTCCAGTAGACCGGCGTTATCGAGCACCCGGTCGAGCCGGGCGGCGAGTTCCGTGCTGGCCGCCACCATGGGCAGGCGGTGTTCGTTTTCTGGGATGATTCCAAGGCGCTTCATCATGTACTTCATGGGGATCGGATTGGTATCGAAAAATACAGCCTTGTTGATCTCAAGCAATCGCTGGTGAATCTTGCGCCCCTCGTCGAGATCGTTCCGCCACACCGCCTCGCACATGTCTGCCAGGGGCTTTGGCCTCAGGTTGCCTACAGCGTTCATCAGGCCGCAGGCACCCACTGCCATCATGGGAAAACTGAGTTCCTCAAGACCGACAAAAATCCTGAAGTCACTTCCGACCCGTGCAAGGCATTCGGACACAAACCCGAGATCGTTGACGGCATGTTTCATGCCGACAAACTGTGGGGAACGATCGCGCAGTTCAGCGACCGTATCCAGTGTGACGGATACGGCGGTCCTGCCGGGGATGTGATAGATCATCCACGGCAGTGGATGAGGGGTGGTGACTTCGAGGTAGTATTCGATCAGACCGCGTTGCGGCGGCCGGATGTAATAAGGCGTGACGATCAGCAGCGCATCGACACCGGCGTCAACCGCGTGGGCGGTCAAAGCCTGCGTTTCGGCGAGTGACTGGGAACCGGTGGCCGCGACCACCGGTATTCGTCCAGCCACGGTCTCCATGGCGACGTCAATCAAGTGGTTGCGCTCGTCGACGGTCAGTGTGGACGGTTCAGAGGTGGTCCCATTAACCAGAATGCCATGAGATCCCTGCTCGACCTGAAAATCGACCAGTCCGGCGTAACCGGCCAGGTCGACCTCACCATTCCGAAAGGGCGTGATCAGGGGGGGGATGGAGCCTTTGAGTTGTTCAACGCCAGCAGACATGCAAATACCTCCGGAAATCAGTTTTGAATCGATCGAGCAGGCGGCAGGGGTTTAACCAACTTAATTAACATGTTAAATATTAGCATAACACTCATTTCACCCACTGCTGCGGACGGCCAGGCCGGCTTACGTTATGCCCCATATCTTTATTGAGCACTCAGCAAACCTGTCAGCCCGTATTGACCTGGGCGATCTCACGCACACCGTGCACCAGGCCGCACTGGCAACCGGCGTATTCCCGGAGGGCGGCATCAGGACCCGGCGTGTCCCCCGAGAGGGTTATCTGATCGCAGATGGTCATAGCGACAATGCATTCGTGCACCTGGTCTTGCGGATCGGATCCGGCCGGGATCTGGAAACCCGGCAGCGGGCAGCACATGAGGTGTTTGAGGCTTTGTGTGAATTTCTGGAACCGGACATGGCGGCCCATCCTCTGGGTGTGTCGCTCGAGATCCAGGAGATCGTGCCCGAGACCAGCCACAAGAAGAGCAACCTGCACGATTATGTCAAACGTCGCCGGGGAGGCTGACCATGACTGATCGTTGTACTGACAACCAGCACAAGGCCGAGCAGTATCTGTCCCGCTTCCAGGGGACGCCACTAGGGCACCTCATTGACGGGAAAGCGGTGGCTGGCGGTCGTGAGCCAGCACTGGAGAACCGCACACCGATCGATGGCACCGTAATCAACAGCGTCGCGATGGGTGGTAAAGCGGAGATCGATCTGGCCGTTGAAGCGGCGACCGGGGCATTCGCGGCGTGGCGAACTGTGTCCGGTGCTGCGAGACGCCAGCTGCTTCACCGCATCGCCGACGCCATCGAAGCGCGAGCCGAGGAGATTTCTTTGGTCGAGAGCGTCGACACCGGCCAGGCCATTCGCTACATGAGTAAGGCCGCTGTGCGTGGTGCCGAGAATTTTCGTTTTTTCGCAGACCGTGCGCCGTCGGCACGCGACGGTCTGCATCTGCCGGCGGTTAACCAGCTGAATTACACGGTTCGCGAACCGCTGGGACCGGTCGGGGTCATCACCCCCTGGAACACGCCGTTCATGCTGTCGACCTGGAAAATTGCACCGGCCCTGGCTGCCGGGTGTACTGTGATTCACAAGCCGGCCGAATGGAGCCCGCTGACAGCGACGCTACTGGCGGAGATCGCCCATGATGCGGGGCTGCCGGCAGGCGTCTGGAACCTCGTCAACGGCCTCGGTGAGGTGGCGGGTCGCGCCTTAACCGAGCACCCGGATGTGCGTGCAGTTGCTTTTGTAGGGGGGTCTGAAACCGGCCGCCACATCATGTCGCAGGGCGCACAAACACTCAAGCGCGTTCACTTTGAACTCGGCGGAAAAAATCCGGTGATTGTGTTCGACGATGCTGATCTGGATCGGGCACTGGATGCGGTGGTGTTCATGATCTACAGCTTAAATGGTGAACGCTGTACCTCTTCAAGCCGATTGCTGGTGCAGCAGAGCATTCATGACGAATTCGTCGATGCGCTGGCAAGCCGGGTCGAACAAATCAAGGTCGGGCATCCGCTCGACCCGGCAACTGAACTCGGTCCCTTGATCCATCCGGACCACCACAGCAAGGTCTGCAGCTACATGGCGGTGGGCGCAGAAGAAGGTGCCACGGTCCGGGTTGGCGGCGAGGCACTGGATAAAGCCGGGGGCTGTTATTTTCAGCCCACGTTGCTGACCGGTGTGTCCGGTGCGATGCGCGTGGCCCGGGAAGAGATTTTTGGGCCGGTGTTGTCGGTGCTGATTTTTGATGACGAGGCCGATGCGCTGGATCAGGCCAATGCGGTGGACTACGGGCTGGCCGGCTATTTATGGACACGGGATGTCGGTCGTGCGCATCGGGTTGCCGGGCAGATGGATGCCGGCATGATCTGGGTGAATTCGGAAAATGTTCGCCACTTGCCGACACCATTCGGTGGGATGAAATCCAGCGGCATGGGGCGCGATGGGGGCGATTACAGTTTTGATTTCTACATGGAAACCAAGAACATCAGTATAGCCACCACGGATCATCGGGTCCCCAGGTTGGGCCTGACCAACTGACAGGGAGAAGCGTTATGGGTGAACTGGTTCTGGCAGCAAAAATCACTCATGTGCCGTCGATGTATCTCTCAGAACTGCCCGGTCCTCACCAGGGCTGTCGGCAGGCCGCTATCGATGGCCATCGTGAGATCAGTCGGCGAGCACGCGAGCGTGGCGCCGACACGCTGGTGGTGTTTGACGTGCATTGGCTGGTCAATGCCGGCTACCACATCAACTGTGCGCCGCGGTTCAAGGGGGTTTATACCAGCAATGAACTCCCGCACTTTATTCAGGACATGGCCTACGAGTGCCCCGGTAATCCAGCACTGGGCGAACTGATTGCCGAATGTGCACAGGAAATAGGGCTGAATGCCCGCGCCCATCAGATGGAAAGCCTGGGCCTGGAATACGGCACACTGGTTCCGAACCGGTACATGAATGATGACCAGCATTTCAAGGTGGTCTCGGTGTCGGCCTGGTGCGACTGGCACACGCTTGACAATAGCCGTCTGTTTGGTGAAGCGGTGGTCGAGGCGATCGTGCGCAGCGACAGCCGGGTGGCGATCTTCGCCAGCGGCTCACTGTCCCACCGGTTCCAGGACGATGGCAGTCCGCAGGATTCGATGTTTGACATCAGTCGTGAGTTCTACCGTCAGGTCGACCTCAAAGTACTGGAACTGTGGGCGTCCGGTCGCTTCGACCTATTCACGGCAATGCTCCCGGAATATGCCGAAGCCTGTCAGGGTGAGGGCGGTATGCATGATACCGCCATGCTGCTCGGTGCTCTGGGTTGGGATACGTACCGGGGACCGGTCGACATTGTCACCGATTATTTTCCAAGCTCGGGTACCGGGCAGTGCAACGTGGTCTTCGAGGTGCCGGAATTTACTGCTTCTGCAACCACATAACGCCGTGACAACTGCGCAGCCGGTCGGGGTGCGAGAACTGACCGTTTCCTGCCGTGCCAGCTGAACCCGAAGCACAGTCTGCCAGCGCCGCAGGCTGGCGTGAGCGGCTGTCACTACTGGGCGATTCCAATTTCCGAAAAGTGTGGCTGGCTGGCGCGATCTACGGAACGGTCCGCTGGCTGGATATGCTCGCAGTAGGGGTATTCACCTACGAAGTGACTGGATCACCCATGCTGGTTGCCGTGATGGTCTTTCTGCGACTGTTGCCGTTGATCCTGATGGGCAGCATTGTCGGTGTGGTCGCCGAACGGTTTGATCGTCGTCGACTGTTGCTGGGGGGGCTGGTGTTGCTCTCGGTTGTGTGTGCCATTTTGTTTTTGCTGGCACTGAGTGGCTACATCACACTCTGGCAGGTCGGTGTCGGCGCAGTCGCGAATGGCCTGCTGTTTTCTGCTGACTTTGCGATACGTCGCATGCTGCTCGGTGAAGTGGCAGGAATGCGGCGCCTGGGCGCGGCCATGGGCCTGGATTCCGCGACCAACAACGCCACTCGCATGGCCGGGCCACTTCTCGGCGGTGTGGTCTACCAGGCCGTTGGGCTGGTAGGCACTTATCTGGTCGGGTTTGTTCTCTCGGCACTGGCCGCATTTTTGATTGCGAAACTGTCGGCCGATCCATCGGCGCCGCCAGCACGGACATCCTCCTTACTTGCGGACATCATCGAGGGGCTGCGTTACATCCGCTCGAACCGTGTTGTGACGGCGGTTCTGGTTATTACTGTGCTGATGAACTTTTTTGCTTTCCCGTTTCTAGGCATGATTCCAGTTATTGGTAAGGATGTTTTGCATCTTGAACCGTCTCTGATCGGTGTATTGGCTGCAGCAGATGGGTGTGGTGCGCTGTTCGGAGCGATCGTCGTGACGGTCTTTGCACAGTCGGTGTATTACCGGCGGATATTCGTCATCGGCTCCACAATCGTGCTCGTGGCCGTATTCATTTTCTCGTTGTCCGGGGTATTTGGGCTGTCCGTGTCCGTATTGCTGATTGGCGGGCTTGGCCTGGCGGGTTTTGGCACGATGCAGAGCACCCTAATTTTTGTGGAAACACCAGCATCGATCCGCGGACGGGTACTGGGGATTCTGACGATGTGTATCGGCACCATGCCGCTCGGTATGCTCAGTGTCGGGTATCTCGCAGATTGGATCGGTGCTGCGCGCGCAATCAGTGTGATGACGCTGTGCGGGATGATGGCATTAATGGCGGTGCTTGTGCACTGGCGTGAGATGCGGTGATACCGGACTCTGCAGGACAGAGTAGAATTCGCCCCCTTCTCCGGTGACCACCTGTTAATCAGACGCCGGAACCGCTTTATATACAAGCGACTGAGGTATTTCGGTGACTATAGATTTTGATCAGGCAGTTGATCATTACGGTGTCAATTCGATCAAGTGGGAGTTCATGGTCGATGATCATGGACTAAAACACTGGAATCTGACCGATCCTGATCTAGGCGACCAGTCCGTATTGCCCATGTGGATTGCAGACATGGATTTTCTGGCGGCACCGCCCATTGTTGAAGCGGTGACGCGGCGGGCGCAGCGGGGCGTTTACGGCTATGCATCCAAGACCGACAGTTACCTGTCGGCAGTGTGCAGCTGGATGGCGCGGCGAAAGGCATGGACAGTGGAGCCGGACTGGATCCTGATGATGCCGGGTGTGGTCACGGCACTGCACGTAATCGTTCGCCATTTCACGGCGCCGGGCGATAAGGTTTTGATACAGCGACCGGTCTACCATCCATTTACATTCTCTATCGAGAATAACCAGCGCGAGATCTCATCCAGTGCTCTGCTGCTAACGGGCGACCGCTATGAAATGGACTTTGACGATCTGGCAGAAAAGGCCGCTGATCCTGCGGTCAAGCTGGCGATTCTATGTAGTCCGCACAACCCGGTCGGACGGGTGTGGAGCCGGGAAGAACTCAGCCGCTATGCCGAGATCTGTACCGAAAACGGCGTGCGGGTCATCGCTGACGAGCTTCACAGTGATCTGATCATGCCGGGCCGACAGTTCGTCAGCTACGGTACGCTGGATGAGCGATTTCTGAAAGACGTTTTTGTCTGTACGGCACCCAGCAAGACCTTCAGCCTGGCTGGCCTGCAGACCTCCAATATCATCGTGCCCGATGCAGAGCTTCGAGACGAACTTCGGATCGAATTGCGGGCGCTGGGTCTTTGGGGCACAAACCCGTTCGGCCTGGTCGGAACTGAGGCCGCCTACAACCATGGTGAACCCTGGCTTGCGCAGGTGATCGACTATATCTGGAGCAATCTTGAGTACCTGGACAATTATCTAAAGAGCCACCTGCAGTCGATGAAACTGATACCGATCGAGGGGACCTATCTGGCCTGGATTGACTGCCGGGACCTTGGACTGGATGGAGAGGCTTTGAACAGCCTTATGATGGATGACGCCCGGGTCTACGTCGATGGTGGTCATATTTTCGGACCGGAGGGTGAGGGGTTTGCCCGCATGAATGTGGCTTGTCGCCGCCAAACGCTGGAACAGGCACTGGCCAGAATTGAGTGCGCTGTTAACAATCGGACCAGTGGTCCACAGGTATCGGGGACTCGATGAAACGAATGATCATCTCCGGTGGCTCGCGGGGACTGGGTGCTGCACTGGTCGATGAGTATCGGCGTGCGGGGTACAAGATCACGGAGCTGTCACGCAGCGGTCGTACGGCCGATTCCGTCCAGGTGGATCTTGCGCAACCGGCGGTGGCGCAGCAGATCTTGGACGATGAGTTTGGGCGAATTGCGGCGGACCCCTGCGAGCACGTGCTGCTGTTCAACAATGCTGGGGATGTGATGCCCATCGGTCAGGTTGCCGACAAGGCATTCGACAGTGTGCTTGGCAACGTTAACGTGAATTTTGTCGGTGCCATTGTGCTGCTCAGGGCTTTCATACTGGCTTTTCAAGCCAAAGACTGTCCCAAGGCGATTGTCAACATCTCGTCAGGCGCGGCTCTCTCGGGCATTGAGGGCTGGTCGCTGTACTGTGCCGCGAAAGCGGGCATCGAACATTTCATCCGGACGATTGCGCTGGAGCAGGCCGACAATCCTTTCCCGATTAATGCGGTCAACATCAGTCCGGGTCTGATCGACACCGGCATGCAGGCGTCGATCCGCTCAGCAGCGCAAACCGATTTCCCCAGACTTCAGGACTTCGTGGGGTTCAAGGTCCAAGGCGCGCTTCGGAGTCCGGCGCTCGTGGCCGATGCCGTTGTGGCTATTCTGGTGTCAGGCCCCGCACCCGGAAGTCGCCACGAGGTGGCAGACTATGTTCAGTAAAGCGCTGATGAGGCGTCCATGATGGTCTGGTGGCGTGTTCGTTCTATGAACCGGGCCGTCCATGACCGATCGCAATGGAGAACCCTATGATTACAAAAGGAATTAAAGAACTGTGTGCCGAAGCCGAAACTGTTGTCGAAACGTGGACTGTGGATGAAGCACGGGACCATCTGGAAGATGAAGACGTGGTGTTTGTGGATATTCGCGATATTCGCGAACTGTGGCGTGAAGGTGCCATTCCAGGAGCGGTTCACGCACCGCGCGGGATGCTCGAGTTCTGGGTGGATCCGCAAAGCCCCTATGCCCGGGACGTTTTCCAGTCGGGGCAGCGTTTCATATTTTTCTGCGCCGGCGGGTTGCGATCAGCATTGGCAGCGAAGAGTGTTCAGGAAATGGGTCTTTCCCCGGTTTGCCACATGGCAGGCGGATATTCGGCCTGGAAGAAAAACGACTATCCTACTGAAGCTAAAGAAAAGAAATAACGTTTGAATTTCGGAGTGGTCTCATGCCGGCTGACTGCTGCGGCCGCGTTCGATCAATTGTTGCCAGCTCGCCTCGTCGATGTTGCTGCCACAGAGAATTGCGGCGGTGCGCTTGCCCGTGAGTCGGCCTTTGAGGGGTCCGGCCAGGGCGGCCAATACTGCTGAGCCGGCGGCTTCCAGTGAGAACTTGAGCTGATCAAAAGCGATGGTCATGCCTCGGCACAGTGCATCGTCGTCCAGCAGCACAATCTCATCCACCACCTGCTGACAGATCGCAAAACTCTCGGCGCAGTGAAGTGGCGCACCCATGCTGTCGGCTATGGTATTGACCTCCACCTTGTCGAGGGGCCTGCCGAGTGACAGGCTTTGGCTCATACCAGAAGCCCCGTCAGGTTCGACGCCGTAGAGTGTCAGCGAGGGCTGCAGTGCTTTAAGTGCACTGCCTACCCCGGCAATCAGGCCGCCACCGCCGACGGCCACCACCACTGCATCGAGATCAGCTATGGACTCAGCGATTTCCAGGCCCACCGTTCCGGTGCCCTGCATCGTCGCTTGGCCATCGAAAGGGTGGATAACACTGCGATCCTCTCTCTCAGCAATTTCTTCCATGGTCGGGAATCCCTGCGTCATGTCGTCGACCAGAACGACTTCGGCGCCGAACGCGCGGCATTTGGCGACACGAGCCGGATTTGCACCGCGATGCATCACGACCTTGGCCGAGACACCGAGTGCATCAGCGGCATAGGCAACGGCGATGGCGTGATTCCCGGCACTGACGGCTGTGACGCCTTTGCCCCGCTCCACATCATCCCGGGTGAGGATGTTGTTCACGGCACCCCGGGCCTTGAAGCTGCCCGTGCGCTGTAGAAATTCAAGCTTGAGATGGAGCTCGCCGCCTGAAATGTGTTCGTCCACCCAGTCGTCCTGCCAATGGTACAGTGGTGTGCGGTTGATATACGGCTGAATTCTTTGTGCCGCTGATCGAATGTCGTCGAGTTGAAGCGAAGTGGTCACTGGCTGAATTGTTCCATTTGAATGAGGGAAATACTTGGAGTATGCCAGGCGATCGATCGCCATTGATCAGGGCCCGAATCTTCCTATTTTAATTGCTCGATTCGTTCTCCACCAACTCGGCTCGTCTTTGATTCCAGTCTCTCTTGACAGCTTGGCCGGTCAGTTTTATATTTATGGTTTGTAATACAAACCAGTTTGCAACTATGGGGGTGGGATGACAGACAGTAACACCGATGTCCGGCGGGCGATCGCCGATGTTGAACTGCTTAGACGCGTCCTCAACCAGGTCGAGCAGACGAAGGCCGAACACCGGTCTGTAGGGCTTTTCGGCGCCACGCTGAACGCCAACATTCTATTGCAGGCCGGTGCGTTATGCGTCGCACTGGTGTTTGTCATCATCGAAGTCCTTTCAGGCCGGGGTATATCGGCTTTCATCCTGCTGGGGCGGGAAGCTGGCGAGTTCCCGCTGTTGGGCATCGGCCTGATGGCGTGTCTGGTGCTGGCGATGATTGTGTCGCTCTACCTTGTACTGTGGCGGGCGGCACAGAACAGCGGCGAAGAATTCAACACCTATATTGCCAGAAACTTCCGGTATGCGCGGCATCTGTCCTATACCTCGGACCTACTGATGAAATTCATCGCGGTTTCTCTGATTCTGCTGGTCGGGCAACCGCAGTGGATCGCGCCCTTGCTGCTGGCTTTTACCGGTGATTACCTGCTCCAGGGCCGATTGTTTACGCTGCCTACCCGTGTCGGTGTGGTGCTGGGCGTCCTATGTATAGCAGCTGGGTTTATACAATTTGTCAACGACTCGTCTGAGTTGCTGGTGCCCTTTGTCGTATTCATCGTAATAACAGGTATATCGCTTGGGCGGCTGTTGTATCTGTACCGGCAGCAGAACGGATTCGGTGACTGAGACGAAGAGTCGTGGCTTCGACCGATCTGCTCAATGTTCATCCAGTTCTGTTTGACCGTGTTCGTTTGTCGATCATGGCCCACCTGTCGTTTGCAGAAGCCGCGGTTGACTTCAACTCGCTGCTTCAGTCACTGGAACTGACAAAAGGCAATCTTTCGACCCATATGAAGAAACTGGAAGATGAGGGACTGGTGAAGATAGACAAGAAATTTATCGGTCGAAAACCAAGAACCAGCTACCGTTGTACGAAAAAGGGCAAAAAAGAAGTGCAGAACTATTTGACGACAATCGAATCCGTGCTCAAGGCATCAGCATGATCCAGGGTAGATCAGCACCGGTCGCCTTGAGTACAGGGTCAAGAATTGCTTCCGGGGATGGGTTAGCGGTGAACGGTGGCATCGATACGATGGGAACATCCCCTCGGAAAGCTGTCTCCTCCTTTGTTTCCATCGGACCACCGTATTTATTCCCTTCCAACGGCAGGTTGTTCAATTTGGCTGTTGGACCAGGCGGCGGGATACCTAGTATCCCGCTTCAGTACCGTGACGGAGTCTGCCGGTGTACCCGTAGCTCTGCCACGCAACGGAGATGTTCAGGCGGTAACCAGCTGTATCGTTATGATGGGAGCCATCTCCGGATTTTTCCTCCTCCCCTCTGAGTTCCCGTCAATCCGCCATTGTTACCTCCCCGGGGCCGGCTTCGCCGGTCCCGGTGTGAGGCTTTCAGACAGCACGCTCTGAAGCTTGTCCCGCCCGATATTGCCGCCGCAGATGATGATCGCCACGAATTTCCCGGCGTAGTCGGTGGAGGTTTTCTGAAAAGCCGCAAGGGCAACGCCGGCCGCACCTTCTACAGCCATCCGGTGTTCGGCCAGGAACAATCGAATGGCTCCGCTGATCTCAGATTCGGTCACGCTGACCCAGCGGTCGACAATCGTGCTGCACAGCTCGAAAGTCACAGCGCCGGGCTCAACACCCCCTGCGGTACCGTCAGACAGTGTGGGCAGGCTTGGCATGTCAAGTACGTGACCGGCCTCGACCGAGGCCATCATGACAGCAGAATTTTGTGGTGAACAACCCACAACCTCTATCCCAGGCAGCGCAGTTTTCAGGCAGGCACCGATACCCGATATCAGACCACCGCCGCCGACCGCAACAAAAACGGCATCCAGTGACGTCATCTGGTGCAGTAGCTCCACGCCGATCGTCCCCTGGCCCGCAACGACATCCAGATCGTTGTAGGGGGAGATAAAAGTCATGCCGTGCTGTTCGGCAAAACGGTAGGCTTCAGCGTCGGTTTCGACAACATCAGTGCCAAAGTAGGTCAACTGCCCCCCCAGCCGCTCGATATTGCGTGCTTTTTCCGGCACCACGTTCTCGGGAACATAGATCGTACCGGACTGTTTCAGTGTCTTGAGAGCATAGGCGACGCCGGCACCATGATTACCCGAGGATGAGGTCACGATGCCGTTTTTTCGATCAGTTTCCGAGAGTGAGAGTATTTTGTTGAAGGCGCCCCGAAGTTTGAACGAACCGGTGTGCTGCAGATTCTCCAGCTTGCAGTACACACTGCCAGCGCATAGATCGCTCAGTAGGGGAGAGTGTTCCAGATAGGTTTGCCGCACATGTTCCCGGATGCGCTCGTCGGCGGCGTTGATCCGCTGTCTCAGTGACTGTAGATCAGCTGTCATGGCAGTACCGCCTGATTCCCCCATACTCGATTCACTTTATCTGGCCCGGGGGCATTGCGTTTGTGGGCAAGAAATCCGACGCATCCGGTGGGCAGTGGAGTTGGGCCGTAGCACTCGAACATCTCAAATTCGAAACCCAGTGTGGTGATACTGTGCGCAAGCGTGTCGGGGTCGATCAGTCGCAGGGAATGGGTTTCATCCACACGTTCGTAGTATTCACCGTCCCTGACAAAAGAAGATATCTCCCGCGTCATCCTGAGCGGTATCTCCGATCGAACATTCTCGACCAGGGTCGTGCAGTCTTGCGTCTGGAAAAAGTTTTTCGCTGGCGCCTTCACGATCCGGTCCGGCGTAGCGATGTCGAAGAGAAAAATCCCACCGCCTTCCAGTGACTGATGCACGCGGTGCAGTACGCGGTCCAGCGCCGCGTCATCATTGTTGGGGTCGAAGAGGTAGTTAAAACATTCACCAATGGCACAGACAGCGACTGAGGGCCCGATCTCACAGTCGAACAGTGACTCGTGTCTGAATTTTGCCCCCGGTGCGCGCGACTGCGCCAGTGCCAGCATGGCGACGGACTGGTCGACCCCTTCGACGGTGTAGCCCTGATCGAACAGTCTTCGTGCCAGGATGCCGCTGCCACAACCCAGATCAGTGATCCTGCCATGAGTTAGTCGCGAAGCTTTAAGTGCGCAGATCAGCATGTCTGCAGCCGCTTCTGCAACACCGGCAAAGCCGGTATCATGGATGTGGCTTAAAGCGTGTCCGTAATGTTCCGAAGTTTTATGGTTGGACATGTATTCGAACCCACCGTCTCGGGTCGTCAATGATCAGTCGAGGCCGTTTGGGCGCTGGATTAATTTACCGGATGATGAGTATACGATGAGCCGTTTCTTGGAATTTCGGGAAGAAAACGACGCCGATTTTGATGCGGTTGCCAGGCTGCACGATACTGCGTTTGGGGGCGGGATGGAATCCCGGATCGTCACCCGCATTCGGCAAGGCCATCGCCCGTATCTGTCTTATGTTGCGCTCAGCGATTCAACGGTGTGTGGACACGCTCTGTTTTCAGAAGTCGATGTGATCGGTGCCGGGACGTCGGCCGTTGCGGTTGCACTGGGGCCGGTGGCCGTGCTGCCGGCGCGCCAGTTGCAGGGTATAGGTACCCAACTCATCCGTCACGGTCTCAAGTGGTGCCGCGAGCACCACTATGAAACGTGCTTTGTGTTGGGTGACCCCGCCTATTACTGCCGGTTCGGGTTTTGTCAGGCCTTTGTATCGGGTTTCTGGTTTGGCACCCGGCGCAACAGGCCGGCATTCCAGATACTGCCGCTCGATCAAGGGTCCGCCGACTTGCCTCGGGGCGAAGTTCGTTATGCGCCTGTGTTCTACGAAGAAGAAGAATCAGTCAACTGAAGGTTCAAGGCCTAGCCCCAGCGCTGGGTAATGTCTACGAGCGTACGCATCGTTTCCTCGTGAGTGCTCATGTCTTCGGTCTGGTAGATGAAGGTGCGGTCTTTGATGCTGCTGAAGCCACCTGGGGTACCACTTCTGTCCAGCACAACGATGTTCATGCCTGAGAGGTATCGACCACCCAGATGATCGAGGTCCTGCATGGCACGGATGCCGGCCTGGGCGACCGACGCACCGCTCTTGAGGTAGAACACCACGCTGTGTGCCGTCACACCGCGAATGGCCATTTCCCCCATGCCGGTACAGCCTGCCGCACCGTAGCGGTTGTCTGCGTAGTTGCCGGCACCAATGATCGGCGAATCACCGACCCGACCCGGATATTTCCAGGCCCAGCC